>DAHZZC010000722.1 GCA_027435495.1 Planctomycetales bacterium | reverse complement strand
GATCCGTCCGTAGCCGTCGACAGACGTCGAAGCCGTTGATATCCGGAAGCATCAGGTCCAGGAGCATCACATCAGGCCGCTGCTCGCGGGCGAGTCGAAGGGCCGCTTCGCCGTCCTCCGCAATGATCGGCCGATAGGATCGCAGGCTGAGGATTCGGGAGACGAGCTCCGCCTGCTCCGGATGATCCTCGACGATCAGGGCCGTTCGCATGAGACTCTCCCTGGGCGCACCCGCCGGTCGGCTCACGAGACGTGCAACTCGACGACATCGGCGTCCTGCAGTTCGTGATCGCGCCGGACCGCCTGGCCGTCGAAGACACCGGTGCCCCAGACCCGGGCCGACTTCAGCGAGTGCTCGAAGTCGCGATGGATCTCTCGGGCGAGATCCATCACCGTGCTGCCAATCGGCAGAGTGAACGGCCTCGTCCGATCGGCCGGCTTGCCAGGGACCTTCGTGTAGACGCGCAACACGCCAAGTAGATCGTATGCCGCCCCGCGCAGGGTTTCCAGTCCCTCACCGGTTGTCATTGAGGTCACGACGATCGGGAATCGGCCGCCGAACCAATCCTGGACGATCGCCAGCCGATCCTCGGCGCCCGTGGAGTCCCGCTTATTCGCGACCATTACGGTTTTGACGTGGCGGATCCGCTCGTCCTCCACGTCGTACGGGAGTTCGCCGACCAGTTCGGTGTGGACCTCGGCCAGCTTCTCCAGGGCGGATGTCGCCCCGTCGGCCACATCGTCGGTCGAAAGGTCTACCACGAGTAAGGCGGCGTCGGCGGATCGAATGATCGTTGGCGTCCACAACTCGAAGTAATCGGAGGAAATCGGCGGGAGGTCCACAAGCTGCATCGGGACGTCCTGCCACATCATGATCCCTGGCTGGGGAGCGCGGGTAGTGAAGGGATAGGCTGCGATCTCGGGATGAGCATGAGTCAGCGACGCGAGCAAGCTGCTCTTGCCCGCATTGGGCGCTCCGACCAGAACCACCTGACCGGCCCCCTCGCTCGGCACCCGGTAGCTGACTCCGGACTTCTTCCCCCCGGTTTTGGCCCGTTCCGCTTCCTCGCGGAGTCGGCTCATCTTTTGCTTGAGGTCCGACTGGAGCTTCTCGGTCCCCTTGTGCTTCGGCAGGAGACGGAACATCTCCCGGACCGCCTCGAGGCGCGCTTCAGAACTCGTTGCTTTCCGATACTCCTCGTCCGCCTTCAAATAAGGAGGGGGAAGATTGGCTGGCATCGCGACGACCCTCCCCGACCCGCACCATGGAGACCAACTCCCGGAAACGTATCGGTTTCCATCTCCGGTTGCAACCCCCTCGAGCTCGGGCCCGGTCGCGTCAGAACGGAGGATTCTAACGATCGCGGGCCTGCGATTTCGTCTTCCGTCGGCACAATATCCGCTTCATTCGATTCAGATTACCTATAATATTACCATGAGGAATGCTGGAGGTTCGAGGAGACCACCTGCGATGTACACCATCGAATACCTGCGTAGTCGTCGGGTCTGGTTCCAGGAGTTGCTGCACTCGCCGGCGTCATCGGCGACGAAGCATGCCCACCACCTTCACGTTCCGGGGAGGATGGTCGCGAAGACGGTCCTGGTGAAGGCCGGAGAGGAGTTCCGGCTCGCGGTCCTCTCATGCACCTCGCGGATCGACCTGGCGCGGTTCTCGGCGTTGCTCGGGCGGCCGGAATCGGAAGTCCGGCTGGCGACGGCCGACGAGCTAACGGCGATCTTCGCCGACTGCGAGCCCGGCGTTGTTCCGCCGTTTGGGAAGCTCTACAAGGTGGCGACGGTCCTGGACGTCGGGCTGCTCGACCAGCCCGAGTTGATCTTCGTCGGCAACATGCGGCATGAGGGCCTGCGGCTGCGGGCGGCCGATTACGTGACGATCGAGGAGCCGCTAATCGGGTCGTTCGCCAGAAAGATCGCGGGCGCCAATCCGGCCTCGGTGGGTGATCGCCGTGTGGGTTGAGTAACCGACGGGCCGGTTCACCGCGAGGAGCCGGCCTTCTTGATCTCCTCGGTTCCAGCGAGACGGGCGGTCTTGAAGGCGTCTGCCGTCATTTGCCGGATGCGCCGGTCGAGCATCAGCACGGGTCCGCCCGATTCGGGGACGGACTTCCCGTAGGCGAGCACCTCATC
>DAHZZC010000721.1 GCA_027435495.1 Planctomycetales bacterium | reverse complement strand
GCTCCCTGTCTGGACGACCGGTCAGGGCAGTAGTCTTTGGCTCACAACGGTGTTGAGATTCAACATTGCCTTGCGATGGCGCGCGGCGGTGTCGAGATAAGCTTTCGCCTTATCATTGAGGTTTCGCCGCTGGTTGAGCACGGCGAACACATCAACTTCTCCCTCACGCAGAAGTTCGAGCCGGCTCTCGACGGCCCGGCGGGCGACGGGCAAGACGCGATCGCGAATGTCGGTGGTCAGCCGACCGCTGATCCGGTACTCGCCCACCGCCTGCTGGACCTCGAGGGTTGCCTGCCGCTCGCGGTCTCCAAGCTGAACCTGCGACTGGTAGATATTGATCCGGGCACGCTCGATGTTTCCCTGATTCCGGTTATAGACCGGTAACGGAACGGTGAACCCGAGCGCCCACGAGGTCGCGCTCTTGGTGCCGTAGGGTGCGTTGTTCTGGAAAGTGAAGGGCTGGTAGAGCAGGTAGGCGTCGGCGAACCGGTTGGCGCGAGCCAGTTGGTAGGCGGCCTCGGCCGCCTCGACCCCAAGCCGGAACGAAGCGACGTCTGGTCTCGATTCCAGCGCCATGCGGATCAGTTGGTCGTTGGGCGGAAGCGCCGGCCCGATCCGCTCCAGTTCGCCATGCACCTCGAACCGGTCGGAGTCGGCCGGAGGCAGGTACAACAGAGCGGCGAGCGTCCTCTTTCGCTGCCGGAGCCCTTCCATCGCGTCGTCCAGGCTGATCGCCGCCACCGCGCTTTCCGACCGCGCCTGCTCGACGTCAGCACTGGTCAGCGTGTTCTGGCGGTAGAGTGCCTCGGTCACCTTGAGAACCTCGTCGACGCCTTTCGCGTTCACCTCCGCGTAGTGAAGCGTACGTCGGGCCACCAGGACGTCGACGTAGGCCATCGCGACGTCACCAATCCCGCGCCGGACGGCGTCCTGATATTGCTGCTCCATCACCTTGAGCGTCACCTCGGCATAGGTGATTCGCGACTTTCGCTTGTGGGAATAATCGATCGGGTGGGAGATGTTCAGGTCGTACTGCGTCGGGCCGCCGGGCCGTTGCCGGCTGTAGGTCTGGTAGGGGATGAGCTGGCTATCGGCGTAGAGGATGGGGTTGGCCCGGAGGCTGGCGGTCAGGACATCGGCCCTCGCCTGGGGAAGCTCCAGAGACAGAGCCCGGAGCGACGGGTTGTTCCGGATGTAGAGATCGATGGCCTGCTCGATGGTCAGGCCGTTCGCCGGTCCCGGGTCCTCGGGACCGCGTCCGACCTCCAGCGTTCCAAAGAACGGCGGCCGGGGCGAGGGCGTCGGCTGAGGGGCCGCGACGCCGAGCGTCGAGGGTGGTCCCTGGTAACCACCGCCAGGCATCGTGATCGACGAGGGGACCCTCGGGAACGACGGACCCGGCCGACCGCCGAGGAGCATCTCGTCGCGGCCCGGCTGCGTCCCGAGATTGGCCCCGCCGCCGGGCATTGCCCCGAGCGTCGATTGCGTCCCCCCTGGCCGAGCCATGATCCCCGAGGAGAGCATGCCCGACTCCTGGATCACAGGAGCCTGCGCCGAAGCTTCGGGCGTAAGGATCACCGCCTCCGCCATCGCGAGCAGGATCAACCCCCAGGCCATCTGGTTCCTTGCCATCGTTTCACGCCCTCCTGGACGTTCGCACCGGCGCCCGTGTCCCTCGGATCGCGGCCCGTCGTTTTTATCGGTCCAACCCGGGATACGAATCGATCCCAGCTTGCCGATTTCACGGAGCCTCATCATCTTCTCCGTAGTCCCCAAAATCCTGACAATCGACAAACTTGACGCAAGCCCGAGAGGGCCCACCGGGTCCGACAACCTCCTGTTGGGATCGCCTGACGAGCGATAAGATGTCGTGGAGATCAGACGAAGGGGGGAGGATCGTGATGCATGAGACGCCACGGAATGGATTGATCGGGGATCGGAAGTTCTCGCGCCGCGATTTCTTGCGGGCGAGCGGGGTGGGAATGGCGACCAGTCTCCCTTGCCCGAGGAGCGTGAGGCCGCCCGGCTCGGAGCGCTCGGTGATCTTGCTCTTGCTCGTGGGAGGCCCGAGCGCCCATGAGACTTTCGATCCGAAGCCGGATGCGACGGAAGACGTCCGCGGTCCTTTCGCGTCGATCGCCACGCGAATCCCGGGCGTCCGGCTCTCGGAGCACCTGCCCGGGCTGGCGGAGCGGATGGATCGAGTCGCTCTGATTCGCTCGGTGCATCACGACGGAGCGCCGATTCACGAGGTCGGTCTGCAACTCCTCCAGACGGGCCGGCTCGCCGAACCCGGCGAGGAGCCTCCGCATTTTGGCTCGGTCATCGCTCATCGGGATCAACGAATCGGCCGGACGGTCCGCGCCCCGATCTTGCTCCCCGGTCCGATCGCGAGCACAGGCGTGGAGATCGCACGCGGACAGTCCGCCGGAGCCCTCGGACCGACCTTCGAGCCGATCGTCCCTGAAGCTCCGACCTTCCCAACAACCCCCAGGCGAATCTCATCCGCCTACGGTCCGACCGAGTTCGGCCGAAGCTGTCAGCTCGCCAAACAATTCATCGAACAAGGTGCCCGTGTGGTCACCGTCAACATGTATTCGACCGTCTTCGGCCGTCCTTCGTGGGACGTCCACGGGGGCTCGCCGTTCAGCACGTTCGACGACTACGCGCGCCAGATACTCCCCACCTTCGACCGAGCCTTCAGCGCCCTGGTCGACGACCTGGAACGATCGGGCCGGCTCGAATCGACGATGGTGGTAGCGGCCGGCGAGATCGGCCGAACGCCTCGGATCAATGCCACCGGCGGGCGGGACCACTGGCCGGGAGCCTGGAGCGTGGTGGTCGCGGGCGGAGGAGTCCGCGGCGGCCAGGTGATCGGCGCCACCGATCCAAGCGGCGGAGAACCGATCGACCGACCGGTCACGCTCCCCGAGATCCTCGGAACGATGTACCACACTCTGGGGATCGAGGACGAATCCCACCCGCCAATCCGTGAACTCCTCGGCTAGAAGAGATCCCGAAGAAACCGCGGACTTTCCGGAGGAACCACGAAAAAAATACGAAGAACACCAAAATTCCGGACTTCTCGCTTCAAGGCATTGAAGCTCGAATATCCCGAATTTTCTTTCGTGTTCTTCGTGGTTTTTCGTGGTTCCTCCGAGATCCCTTTGATTCAGCGCGAGGCTGCTTTCGTGATGGCCGGTTTGTAGCCGGGGGCGGCGATGAAGTCGCGGATGGGCTTGCCGTCGGCAAGGTTCCAGAGGCGAACGTCGCCGTCCCAGCTACCTGAGGCGATCGTCTTGCTGTCGCCCGAGATCGCCACCGAGTAGATCCAGTCGCGGTGCCCTTCGAGCTTGCGCCGAGAGGAGCCGTCGGGCTGGAAGAGGTGGACGGCCCGGTCGCCGCTGCACGCGGCGAGGGTCTTGCCATCGGGCGAGAAGGCGAGGCGGAAGACAGTCCCGCCGAAACCGCCGACCAAACGGACCTGCTTTCCCTCGGCGTCAGGGTTCCAGAATCGGATTGCGTTGTCCTCGCCCCCGCTGACGACCGACTTGCCGTCGGGACTGAACGCGATCGCGTAGACCGGCTGCGCGTGGGTGGGGAAGGTGACCAGCGATTCCTTCTTCTCC
>DAHZZC010000720.1 GCA_027435495.1 Planctomycetales bacterium | reverse complement strand
CGGCCGGCGGGCGGCCAGACGGTGAGGAAATTGTGGTAGCCGATTTCCTCAAGGGCGCCCAGGTATTCCTCCCAGTCGAGGGCGCCAGGGGGAAAGCCGTGGCCGCGTGGGTTCGGGGCGGCGATCCGGGAGGCTGAGGTTGCGTCGGCGGCGTAGGCGTGGGCGACCCACTCCGCGCCCAGTTCTCGGGTCGCGGCGACCGGGTCGAGGCCCGCCTGGAGCATTGCCGAGGGATCGAGGCTCGCCGCGAGCGCAGGGACGCCGAGTGACGCCAGGAAGGCGCGGAGCGTGGTGCCCGATTCGGTTCCGGTCTCGACCGCGAGGCGGACCCCTCGATGGTCGGCGCGGCGGGCCAGTTCGCGGACGGCGTCGGTGAAGATGGGGCGGCGGGCGTCGTCCTCGGGCGGGAGCGAGCCGACCCGAACGAGAACCACGTCGGTTCCCAGCTCGAACGCCATGGCGCAGGCGGCGTCGGCCCGTTTGAGGCGGTCGTCAAGCAGGTCGGTCGTGTCGAACGGGCGGCGGGTCGGGAGCGAGACGGCCGCCAGTTTCAACTCGACCGACCGGAGGATGTGACGGACCTCTCGGCGGCCCGTCTCGCCCAGCCGGTGCGGGGCCAGGTCGCCGATTGCGTCGACGACCACGCCGCGCGCTCCTAGCCGGGCGGATTCCTGGATCTGTTCCCGGACCGGGCGCTCAGGGTCGAGGCGGAGGGCCAGCGGATTGCGGATCATCGGCGGGATGGCCTCCGAGGGATGCGGATATGATAGTCCAAATTTATGATCTCAGATTTTGGTTTCAAGCTGGAAACCAGAAGTGGTTGAAAATGAGATTATGCGCAGGCTTCCAGGATCGTCGCGACGCCCTGGCCCTGGCCGACGCAGAGGGTTGCCAGGCCGAGCCTTGCGCCCTGGTCGAGCATCCGGTGGAGGAGCGTGGTGACGAGTCGGGCGCCGGTGGCGCCGAGCGGGTGGCCGATGGCGATCGCACCGCCGCGGGTATTGATGCGTTTTTCGTCGATCCCGAGGAGTTTCAGGACGCTTAAAACCTGGACGGCGAACGCCTCGTTGATTTCGATGCACTCGATCTGGTCGAGCGAGAGGCCCGAGCGTTTGAGTGCCTTGTGGACGGCGGGGACGGGGCCGATGCCCATTTCTTCGGGGTTGACGCCAGCGACCGCCATGGCGCGGACCTTCGCAAGCGGCTTCAAGCCCAGTTCCCTGGCTCGCTCCTCGGACATCAAGAGGACGGCCGCCGAGCCGACGCTGACCTGCGAGCTGTTCCCGGCGGTGACGGAGCCGCCCTCGGGCTGGAAGGCTGGGGCGAGGGAGCCGAGCGCTTCCAGAGAGGTATCGCGACGGAAGCCCTGGTCCTTTGTCTGGAGGTCCTTGTGGCCCGACTCGTCGTGGCCCCAGGTCGGAACGATTTCGCGGGCGTAGCTGCCGCCGTCGTTTGCCTCGGCGGCGAGCTGGTGACTGCGGAGGGCGAACTCGTCCTGTTTGCCGCGTGGGATTCGATACTTCATCGCCAGATATTCGGCGGTCAAGCCCATGTTCATAACAGCCTCGCTATGCCGGCGGAAGAGCGAGGGGCTTGGGCTGTAGTCCTTGCTCATGGGGATGTGGTCCATGTGCTCGACTCCGCCAGCGATCTGGACGTCCTCGCAGCCGGCGGCGATGCTCATGGCGGCCTCGTTGATCGCGGAGAGGCTGGAGGCGCAGTTGCGGTTGATCGTCACGCCCGCCGTCTCCTTGGGCAGGCCAGCGATCATCGCCGCGATCCGGCCGATGTCGAAACCCTGCTCTCCCTGCTGCTGTACGCAGCCCCAGCGGACATCCTCGATCGCGTTCGGGTCCACGCCGGTCCGCTCGACCAGCGATCGGATCACGTGGGCGGAGAGGTCATCGGCGCGAACGTGGCGGTAATAGCCCTTGTCGGACGATGCGCGGGCGATCGGCGTGCGGACGGCATCGATGATCACGGCCTGAGTCATGTTCATCCCTTATTCTTGAATTCCATGAGAGGGTGGAGGGTCCGACGACCGGCGGGTCAGCCGGCGGCCTCCGGCTTCGGCCGCGGGTAGAAGGTGCCTCCCTCGTGCGCCAGCTTTTTGAGGCTTTCGGTCGGCTCGAAACGTTTGCCGAGATGCGCATATCGGGAAAGCGTCTCGACGAGGTTTTTCGGGCCGACGGTGTCGGCCCATCGGAGGATGCCGCCGCGGAACGGTGGGAAGCCGATTCCCAGGATAAGGCCCATGTCGACGTCGCCGGGCTCGCGGACGATCCCCTCTTCCAGAACTCGGGTGGCTTCCAGGAGCATCGGCAGGAAGAGGCGGTCGGTGATCTCGGACTCTTCCATCGGATGGCCTCCGGCCCGGTGCTTCTGGATGATCTCCAGCGCGGCGGGGTTGGGCTCGGGCCGGCTTCCCTTTGCCTTCGGGGCGTTGTAAAACCGCATGGCCGACTTGCTGCCGCCGCTGGTTTGCAGCATCTCCAGCAGGATGGGCGACTCGACCGATCGGTCCGGGTAAGCCGCGCCGACGACCTTGCCGGCGTAGACCGTGGTGGCGAGGCCGACGAGGTCGGTCAGTGTGATCGGGCCCATCGGCATGCCGAACTTCGTTGATGCCCGGTCGATCGCCTCCATCGAGACGCCCTCGCGCAGGAGGACCTGCGCTTCGTTCATATAAGGGAACAACACCCAGTTCACCAGGAACCCTGCGCAGTCGCGGACGACGATCGGTGTCTTGCGGATTGTCTTCGCGAGGGCGACGACAGTGGCGACGGTTTCGTCGCTGGTCTTCTCACCCCGGATCACCTCGACCAGTTCCATCCGGTCGACCGGGTTGAAGAAGTGCATGCCGATGAAACGATCCGGGTGCGGTGTCGATTCGGCGAGGCGGGTGATCGAGATTGTTGAGGTGTTGCTGGCGAGGATGGCCTCGGGCTTCATGACCTGGGCGATCTTGCGGAAGGCCTCGTTCTTGGCGGCCTCGTTCTCGGTGATCGCCTCGACGATCAGGTCGGCATCGGCGAAGACCGAGGGATTTGTAGAGGTGTTGAGCATGGCGAGCATATTCGCCATGTCTTCGGGTGTGGCCCGGCCGATCTTGATCCGGCTCATGACGACGTCGCTGGCTCGCTGGAGACCGTCCTTGAGTCGATCGTCGTCGATGTCGACCATCGCGGTTCGGATGCCGGATCGGGCGTGGGCGGTTGCGATTCCTGCGCCCATCAGGCCGGTGCCGAGCACGCCGATGGACTGGATCTCGCGCGGCTGGACCGAGGGGTTGGAGACGCCTGGGTCGCGCGTCAGCCGATTCTTCATGAAGAAGATGGCGATCAGGTTCCCCAGAATCGGAGAGCCGACGAGTTCGCCGACGGCCTTCTGCTCGGCCTTCAGGCCCTGGTCGAGCGGGAGGTTGCATCCCTCTCGGATCGCCTTGAGTGCGACGAGCGGGGCTGGATATTGCCCTCTTGTCTTCTGCTTGACGAAGCCCTCGGCGACCGCAAAGGCGAACATCATCTGGTCCTGGTCGAGGCCCAGGCCCTGGCGAAGCTGCTCGCGACGATGCTTCCACTCGCCGCTTTTTTGCAGGTATTCGATCCGTCGCTTGCCTTCCTCGACGAGTCGATCGGCAGGGACGGCGTCGAAGACCAGTCCCAATGCGGCGGCCTTCTGGGCGTTGGCCGGCTCGCCCGAGGTGATCATCTCGATGGCAGGGTTGAGGCCGATCAGGCGAGGGAGGCGCTGGGTGCCGCCCCAGCCGGGGATGAGGCCGACCTTCGTCTCGGGGAGGCCGATCACGGTGTGCGAGGCGCTGGAGGCGATCCGGTCGTCCATCGAGAGGACGAGCTCGGTGCCGCCGCCCAGGCAGTTGCCGTCGATCAGCGCGACCGTTGGAAACGGAAGATTGCTGATCTGATTATAGATTTGATGGCCGGCGGAGAGGGCGCCGGCGGCCTGTTCGGGAGTGATGTAGGCGAGCATTGCCAGGTCGTTCAGGTCGGCCCCGGCGACGAACTGGCCTGGCTTGCCGCTCTGGAAGAGCAGGCCGCGGAGGTCGGTCCGCTGCGAGAGCTTCGCGACCAGGGCGGCCAGCTCGCGGAGCGAGGACTGGCCGAGCGTGTTGACCTTCTTGTCGGGGAGGTCGAAGGTGACCAGGGCGATCTTGCCGTCCAGCTCTTCCAGTCGAAATGTCTCAGACATGACCACTCCATCAAGGAGAGGAATAAGATCAAGCGTCTCGGGCCGCCGCGCGACGTCGCGTCACTGGGAATACGGCATGAGGATCGGGTCGGGTTCAATGCCGGTGCTGGCCTCGAATCCGCCCTCGGCGATCCGCTCGCCCAGCTTCGTCACGGCGCGGAAGTAGGCGTCGGTCGGGCGCTTGCCGGTCAGTTTCCGGGTGAGGTCCTGGCAGAGGATGTCGGCGGCGTCGTGGACGAGATCGCTCGATTGCCGGCCCGCCCAGGTGCTTGTCGCGAGGATGACAAGGAGGTCCTGCACGCGCTGGGAGAGTTCGGCCATCCGGCACTGTCGGTCGGCCAGCTTGAGCTGGTGCTTGACCATCGCCCCGCTGATCTCCAGACGGCTTCGTTGCAAGCCGTCGGCGGCGAACCGGGCGTGGGCTTCCAGGCGAGCGGGGAGGCCCGGGAAGGACGGGTGGGAACGGGGCGTGACCGCCTCGCGCATTCGCCACTCCGCGTACGGGACGAGAGCCGAGCGAAGTGCCCAGGCGTGGGCCGGATTTATCGGGTTCGGCTTCTTGATCCCCGAGGCCGCCAGGGCCTTGCCGATCGGCTCGAAGTAGGTCTTGCCGTGCTCCTTGATCAGCGACTTGAAGAAGGCCATGCCGAGCATCTCGCCCTCACCCTCGTAGATGCAGGGAGCGAGATATTCGTGGACGTTCTCGCCGAACGGATGACCCTTGAGGAAGGATCGGCCGCCGTGGGTTTTCATGAAGAACTCGATCGCGGCTTCCTTCTGGGCCTCGGAGCCGAAGATCTTGGCGATGATGCATTCCATCTCGCCGCGGAAGCCCTGGTCGAGGAGCCAAGAGCACCAGGCGACGAGCGCGTCGCAGCCGGCGATCAGGCCGGCGAGCCGTCCGATTCGGCGCTGGACGAGTTCGCGATGGACGATCGCCTCGCCGTAGGTTCGGCGGAACCTGGCCCAGGGGATCATGTTGGCCATCATCACCCGCATGGCGCCGGCGGCGGTGGCGCAGAGGGAGACGCGGCCGAGGTTCAGGCCGTGGTAGGCGATGGTGAGGCCGTCTCCCTGCGTGGGGCGGAGCAGGTTCTCGCGGGGGACGCGGAAGTCACGGAACTTGAGGCCGTTGTTATGGAGGTGCCGGAGGGCGAGCAGGCCGTATCGGTTGACCTGGAAGTGTTCGTCCTCGTGGTCGGGGAGGTCGACGATCAGGACGGCGGGTTTCTTCTCGATCAGGCAGACCAGTCCGATGGTTCGGCCGGGGATGGCGTTGGTGATGAAGAGTTTCTCGCCGTTGACGATGTAGTGGTCGCCGTCGAGGGTGGCGGTGGTCCGGAGGGCGGTCAGATCCGAGCCGGCGCCGGGCTCGGTGAGAGCGAAGCCGGAGAGTTTTTGGCCGCTGGCGAGCAGGGGCAGGTATCGCTCTTTCTGCTCGGGACTGCCGAAGGTACGGACGGGGTCGACCGCGCCGATGCAGCCGTGGACGGAGGCCAGTCCGCCGAGGGTGGGTTCGATGGCCGCCATTCGGGTGAGGAACCGGGCGAACGCGGAGAACGGAGCGCCCTGGCCGCCGTATTGCCGGTCGATGAGGAGGCCCCAGTAACCGACCGTGCCCAGCTCGGCGAGGACATCCTCGGTGATCTTGCCGTCGGGACCGAAGAGGGTGCCGGCGTCGCGGTGGCGTCGGGCCACGGCGAGCGAATCGTCCATGGCTTTCTGGCACTCGGGCGAGACCTTCGGCGGTTCGGGGGCGAACAGGTTGGCGGGGAACTCGTGGTCCCAGACCGCCCGGTGAGCGGGGCTGTT
>DAHZZC010000719.1 GCA_027435495.1 Planctomycetales bacterium | reverse complement strand
CGGCCTGCTGGCCGCCGACGGCCCGAGCAAGCCCGGCGAGAACCTGCCGGCGTCCCTCGTGCCGCGCGCCCCCCACTTCGCCCCGAAAGCGAAGGCGATGATCTCGATGTTCATGCACGGCGGGCCGTCGCACGTTGACCTCCTCGACCCCAAGCCTGTGCTGACCCGGCACCACGGGACCGAGTACGGTGGTGAGGTCGTTTATAGCTTCGTCAACCGGGCCAGCAAGAAGCTGCTGGGCAGCCCCTGGAAATTCGCGAAGCACGGCGCCTCGGGGACCGAGATCTCCGAGCTCCTGCCCGGGATCGCCGGAATCGCGGACGACATCTGCGTCGTCCGCTCGATGCACACCGGGCACAACGGCCATGAGGTTTCGATTCGCTACTTCCACGGCGGACTCCCCGCGATCACCGGTCGGCCGACGCTCGGGAGCTGGATCGTCTACGCCCTGGGGAGCGAGTCGCAGGAGTTGCCCGCGTACATGGTCCTGACCGACCCGGGCGGGCCCCCGGTCGACGGCGCGAACAACTGGTCGAGCGGGTTCATGCCGCCGCTGTATCAGGGCACGGTCCTGCGGCCGAAGGAGCCGCGCATCCTCAACCTCGACCCGCCTCCTCAATTACGAGGCGACTTGCAGGCGCAGAACCTCGCCTTCCTCGGACGCCTCAATCAGCTCCACCTCGATCGGCACCCGGGCGAGGCCGACCTGGAGGCCCGCATCCGGAGCTACGAGCTGGCCGCCGCCATGCAAACCGCGGCCAAGGAGGCGCTCGACGTCTCTGGCGAGCCGGGATACATCCGGCGGATGTACGGCCTCGACGAGGATCATACGCGGGAATACGGGACGCGGTGCCTCATCGCGCGGCGGCTTGTCGAACGCGGCGTGCGGTTCGTCCAGCTCTTCCTCGGCGGACAGCCCTGGGACAACCACAACTCGATCAAGTCGGGCCTCCCAGATATCTGCCGACGGACCGATCGGCCGGCCGCCGCCCTGGTCAAGGACCTCAAGCAGCGGGGACTGCTGGAAACCACCCTCGTCCACTGGGGCGGCGAGATCGGCCGGCTGCCCGTCAGCGAGGGAAAGCTGGACGACAGCGCAGGACGCGACCACAACGGCCAGGGTTTCTCCATCTGGATGGCCGGGGGCGGGATCCGGGGCGGCATGACCTTCGGCGCCACCGACGAGGTCGGCCACAAGGCGGTCGACCACGTCGTCACTCCCAACGATTTCCAGGCCACCGTCCTGCATCTGCTCGGCCTGGACCACGAGCGGCTGGCCTACCACGCCAACGGCCGGGCGCAGCGCCTCACGGATGGCCGCCCGGCCCGGATCGTCCGTGAGATCCTCGAGGCGCCCCCGGTCGCCTGACGATCAGTCCTCCCTGGCGTGTGACGACCTCGGCCGTCATTCCTGTGGTTTTCGACGGCCGCCATCCTCGCCGAGCCGCGCCCGGAAGTTATAGCGGTCGTTGGGCGCGGCGTCGCCGTTGAGCGTGAAGTCCGACCACTCGCCGGTTTGCCGGATGCTGTCTGCCCATTTGAAGTCGATCGTCGCCGGCAGGGTGTCGAGGCCCAGTACCTTGCGGGGAATCGCCAGTTCGATCGCGTGGGAAGCCTTCCGGAACGGGACGGCGACCGGTGTTCCCCATTCGTACTTCCCGCCGATGTTACGCTCCAGGGTCGTCGTTGATGCATCGCGGATCGTCCGGTTGACCACGAAATCGTAGCCGAGCCAGCCTGTCTTCGGGTTCTGATCCGTGTCCAGGAACAGGAGCATCCAGTTCGGCCCGTTGGGGGCTGTCAGCTCGCCCTTCGTCCGTGCGAGGAAGTAGACCGACCGCGCGTCGAGGCTGACCTTCGCCGAGACGATATCATTCCGGCCCGTCTGGTTCGTGTAGTGCAGCCGCCGTCCCCAACCGGCATGATCGCGGATCACGGGGTCGCCGATGGTGTCGCGGAACTCCGGCCGGACCTCGGTCCAGTCGTCGAGGCTACCATTGATCGCGATCGGCCGGGGCTCGACCCTCGGAATTGGGCGCACTCCCTTGAAGCGGCGGATTCCGGCCGCCATCTGATAGAGGTAGTTGTCGCCGTGGCCTCCCTTCATCGGCTCGACGTCGCGGCTGAACTCGGCGTCGAACTCGTCGACGAAGGTCACCGGCCCGGTCCCGTGCAGCGGCATGTTCGCCGGGCTGAACCGCCCCGCGATCCACTCGTTCCAGTTGGTTACGAAGAGGAATGCCGGGTCGAGCTGGAGGGCCCGTCGCCATTGCTCGGCGAAGTTCCGGCCCGAGCCGTCGCGGCCCTCGGGTCCGGGCTCTCGGCCATCGTGGAAGCTTCGGCCGTGGGCGCGGGGGTGGGTAAAGACGCTCAGCTTGCCGTCGGCTGCATTCTGCGCCACGCCGATGGCAACCTCCTCAGCGACCCCCGGCTCACGGTAGAAGGCATGCTGCGGATAGACCTCGAGCCAGCTCCATTGCCGGGGTCCGGTCGGACCTGCGAAGTAGTCGGGCTGAGGCTTGCGGAAGGTGAAGAACTCTCGAATCCGGTCGAGTTGGTCGTCCACCGGCTCGACGCGGAACGTCCGCGTGCCCGGGACAGCCGCACCGTCGGAGAACGCTTCTCCCGACTTGCCCGCCCCTCGGCTTTTGGGATCGCTCCACCAACCGACTGGGCCCCGTGCGTCAGACATCTCCAGTTGATAGGTCCCAGGTGGTAGCGGAGGATTCAGTTCGAGCCGGAGCCATCCGTTGTCCTCGACCGCCTCGAACCGACGCGAGGCGACCCGCTCGCCCTGTTGGCCCTCCCTCCGCAGGGAAAGCGTGACGGCCGAATCGCGATGGGCCCAGGTCGGGGCCGCGGCGGCAACGGCGCGGACCGGGCGGTTAATCGTCAGCGTAAGCCCGAGGGTATGGCCAGGCTCCAGCCGGACAGGTGAGGCCCGCCGGCCCTGTTCCAGCAAGCCGCCGATCCGATCAGGATCGGCCAGGATCAGCGGCTTCCCCTCCCATCGGAACCAGAGATCCTGATGGAGATCGCGGCTATAGAGATCGTCCCAGAGCTCGCGCACGACCTTCGCGGGCTCCCAGAACGGGCAGAGGAAGGCGAACTGTGGGACCCGATTGCCCTCGCGCTTCATCTGCTCGAAAACCCGGCCGAGCGCCTTCCACGAGCGGGGATAGGTGACCTGGTTGGTGACGTCGAAAACAATCATATCAACGCCGGCGTCGGTCAGCATCTGCGCGTGCTTCCGCAGGACGGACTCGTCGTTCGTTCGGTAGTATCCGAAGATCGACTCACCCCAGTGATGTGGGGCGAGCATCGGTCCCCAGGGCGGACTATTTGGCTTGCCGAGGACGGTCGCATCCTGGGCCAGGATCCGGGAGATATCGAAGGGCCCTTCCTCGCCGGACTCGCCCAGCCAGAGGAAGTAGAAGGCGCCGACAAACTTGCCGACGCGAGGCGGACCGACCTCCTCGGCCAGGGGAAGAGAACGCCCGATGGCGTCGGTCGCGACCCAGGTGTCACTGGCGATGTCGCGGGGCTCGTCGGCGAGGCCGAACCCGGTCATGGTCAGAAAAATCGAAGTGGCGACTGTGCGCC
>DAHZZC010000718.1 GCA_027435495.1 Planctomycetales bacterium | reverse complement strand
GGGACACTACGACGTCTCAGTGGCGATCGGCGAGCGGGTCCTGCTCCCGGCCGTCCGCGATTCGGCCGACGACGAATTGATCATCGCCGACGGGTTCAGTTGCCGGGAGCAAATCGCCGGGTTGACCGACCGAGGCGCCCTGCATCTGGCCCAGGTCATGCAGATGGCCCTGCGCGAGGGGACACGCGGCGTCGAAAAAGGACGTCCCGAGATCGAGTATCAGCCGCTCGGCAAGTGGGAACCGGCGATCACGCACGGGGTTGTCGCGCTGGCCCTTGGCGCTGGCGCCTTGCTGGGCCTGGCGTTGGTCCGGGGCTCGTCGCGGATCGTCGATCGTCGACGGACCTGACCGGCTGCTTTTCGACGGTACGGAAGGAGGAAAACATGGGAATCGCCACCGAGGAATGCAAACTGGGAAAGGTCGACGGCGTGCTGGTTTACGCACGCAGGAACCAGGCGGGCGAGGCGGCCGTTCTTGACGCGATCGACCTCGACCACTCGAAGATCCAATCGATTGCCGAGGCACTCGCCAACCGCGGATACGGCGTGATGCGACAGACAAAGGTACGGGCGGGCAAGGTCCGCTACCTCTTCCAGGCGCAATGGGCCGGCGACGGTCCACCGCCCGAGGACCCGCTCGCAGGACTCCGATCCGGAATGACAACGCCCGATACATCGAAGGGGTAAAATCCGATGCGATCCAGGAAGCTCCACGAAAACCAGGGACAGCGAACCTTCACGCTCGTCTTCGAGACCGGCGATGAGGCAATGGCGGGCCTGAAGCGTTTCGCCGAGGAGAACGCACTTGGCGCCGCACAGATCACTGGCATCGGCGCCTTCCGCGACGTCACCCTCGGCTACTTCAACTGGGAGAAGAAAGCGTATCAAAAGATTTCGGTAGCCGAGCAGGTCGAGGTTCTCTCTCTGATCGGCGACGTGGCCCAGGATCAAGGCAAGCCCAAAGTTCACGTTCACATTGTGGTCGGTCGATCAGATGGCACGACGTGGGGTGGCCACCTGATCGAGGGGTATGTCCGACCGACGCTGGAGGTCATTCTCACCGAGTCGCCGGCCCACCTGCGGAAGGAATACGACCCGGAATCCGGGCTCACCCTGATCCGACCATGAAAGACCAACCGCAACCACACGTCCTCGCCTGATGTGACGCTGAATCGCGTCTCATCGTCCCCGATCCGCGAATCGATATCGGACGACGTTGTGGGTCGAGCCGCCGACAGCCACGACGTCCGGCGCACCGTCGCCGTCAAGATCCCCACCACGGAGGTCTTGCGCTGCCACCGTCCGATCGATCACGGTCCGCGTCCAGGTCTTTCGGTCACGATCGAGGTCGTAGAGCGAAACGCGATGGTCCTTACCGCGATGGCCGGCGAGGATCTCGTCGTCCCCGTCGCCGTCGACATCGGCCACCCAGAGGGCGTGTCCGTCGGCCAGGGTATCATCGATGACGATCCGTGTCCCGAGTTGAAGACTCCCTCGCTCCTTGCCCATGCAGACGGCGACCTGGCTCCCGTGCCAGGGCTCGATGGTGGCGAGGAATCGTCGGCCGTCGGCCAACCGGCCCAGATGGACCTCGCTCGACCCTCGCTTCGGCGGGGACCCGAGCGCCCCAGTGGTCAGCGATGTCCCCTCATCCGAGCCGACTCGAAAGAGATCCACACCGGAATTCGAGGCGGTCAGGATCTCGGCCCGGCCGTCACCATCAGCGTCGATTACCTCGATCGCGTGGAGCACTCGACGTCCAGCCACGACCTTCGATCTCCATTTCCCGAGGATCGGCTCGGTCCCAGGGGAGAAGACCCGGACGCTCGCCGATCCTGCAAAGTCGGGCGGGTGCGAATCGCGGCCAAAGATCGGTGCGACCACGAGGTCAGGGCGATGATCACCGTCAACATCACCCCATCGAAGGCGGTGGATGCTGTCGACCTCGGCGATCGGGACGAGAGCCCAGGGATCATCAGACTGGGCACCCTGACGGGCCAGCATCAGCTTACCGGTCGTCGGACGGTTCATCGCGAATTCGTAGGCGATGGCGATCTCCGCCCGGCCGTCGCCGTCGAGGTCTGCCGACGCGCTGGAGATGATCCCGGGCGACTGCTTGCCGGTCGTGACGATCCTCTTCTTCCACGAGGGGTTCTCGTACCAGGCGCAGGTGCTTCCGCCAACGGCAATAACATCCGACCGGCGGTCGCCATTCACATCAGCGATCTCAACCTGATAGGCACCGGGGAAATGATCGTCGATGACGGTCCGCTCCTGCCCCTCGGAAACGGGGACGAAGCACCCGGCCACGAGCAGACCGGCAAACGCGCGGGATCTCACGATGGACCTCCGAATCAACGAAACGACGTCTTTCGAGAAAATCACTTCTTCCCCCAGCCGATGGGAACTCCAGCGGTATCCTCGGGCTTGACCATGACCTGCTTGAAAAGGTCGTCCTACTGAAGGTCGCTTTCGGCGGCCTTGAGTCGTCCCTCAAGCTGAGCGATCTTCTGTTCGAGAAGTAGTACCCGGGCCTCCAGTTCATCGGGACGTCGAGGACGCGGAACCTCAGGGTAACCAAGCTGACGCTGGAGCGCGGAGAAGAGGTACATAGGATCGCGACCGCGATTGGCACGCGCGATCTTTCCTTCCTTCTCGCCAAAAAGCGCGGGAAACTTGGGGACGAAGTCGGGGTTGGTCCGCCGACGCTCTCGAACGAAATACTCGGAGCGGACGAAGATCAGATCCGCGAAGTCGACGTCGCCGAGCCGGGTCTGAAGGGTGAGGATATAATCCTTCCAGTCCTCGTCGTAGAAGGGGTCTTCGGCCATGACGGCAAGCCCCTTCGTGTATCCCAATCGGTTGCGCGAGATCGCCTCAAACTGGTAGACAAAGAGTGCGGCTGGCGGAGGGTTCTCGGCCTTGAACTTCGCCTCCCGCTCAAGGATCAGGAGGGCTTGCTCCATCGCGAACCGGCTCGAATCCAGCTCGGCCTGGTTGACCACGTGGGCCTGGAACGGCGTGAAGTAGTGGGCAATCCGGGCCATCGCCGGAGCCATCAGCCCGATCCCCTTGATCTCAGCGTAAAGGAACGAGACGGCAAGCGGCAGTCGGGTCGTCGAGAGCAGTTCCTCGCCGATCCTGGCGAGAATATCCTGCGAGGGAAGGCCGTCGATCAACCTCTCGCGGAAGGTGTGGAAGAAATACGCCTGCTCGATGTATTCCTCGCGATCGAGAACGGGCATCGAGATCGGCTCCCTGGGGGACTATCGGGCGATCAGCGAGGGAACGGGCAACATCGGGTGATCGCGGCGGATTTCCTCAACGGTCATCGGCGAGACCGGCGTGAAGAACCGGGCGGCCAGCCGCCCCGAGCCCATCACGCATTCCTTTTCGATCACGTAAAACCGGTTGTAATGGTCGATCACCGTGTTGGCCGCGTCGAGGTTGATCGAGCCTAGGAACTCGTCCCAGCGCCGGTTGAACCGCTCGACCGAGGCGATCAGGTCTCGGGCCACCGAAAGCTGCCGTCGCCTTGGGGCAGGGGAGAGGGTCCATCGGGGCGGCTCAGCATCCGAGAGCGGCCAGAGTGGATCGATCGGCGCCTCGAAGATGGTTGCCGCATCGTTGGGACCGGACGCAACGCCCGCCCACTGCTTGAGCCGGAGCCGGACCATCTCCAGCCGCTCCGATCGGGCCTGCCGGCATCGGAGGTCCACTCGGCGGAGCATCTCCTCCAGTTCCAGTCCCCGGCGAGCGAACGAGGGGGCGTCAAAGAGCCCCATCATCTCCTTGATCTCGGTCTCGATGTCGCCGCCGAGGGCTGCCGGCGTATCGTCGATGGACTCGTCCAAGGGAACCTCGACGGTTGCGATGAAATCGGGAACGCTCAGGTGCCGGGGTCGGGGGGACGGTCGGTCGTCCCTCGGATGTTGAGACTGCGTTTGTAGTGCCAAAGCTGATGCTTCGGACCGAGCTTTTTCGTCCGGTCGTCCCAGGCGCGGACGACACCCGCCATCGCCTCGGCCGGAGTCTTGCCGGCGAGGACCGCAGCCCGGCCCTTCGCCAGATCGGCCAGGTAGCCCCGGGCGTCCGGAATCCGCAAACCCGGGACCGCCCGCTCGGCAAATGTCCGGCCGACCGACTCCGACCAGAGCCGGACATCCACATCGGGCGCCGAGGTCGGGTCAGGAAGTCCCTTGCTCATCTGATCGGCTCGGAACGGGAGCATCGGGAAGGACCGCTCGGCCCGAATGCGGTCCGACTTCTCAGGGCTCGCCAGATACTTCGCCAAATCGATCGCCGCCGCGAACTGGTCGCCGGAGAGCCCCTTTCGCACGCCGACGAGCCATCCTCCGCCCCTCGGGAGATAGCTCGGCCGGTTCGGATGGCCGGGCGTCGCCCAGGCTTTCAGGCCGGGCTCGAAGACTCGATCGGATCCCGGCAGCGCCGCGACCCCCACCGTCTTGCCGCCCGACCAGGTCGACGCCCGCTCGGCCCGGTCGATCAGCATCGCGACCTTCCCCGATCGAAACGCCTCTCTCGCCGCGGCGGCATCAAACCGCTCCATATCCGGCGGACCGGCGTCCTTCAGCCCAACCAGCGCGCCCAATGCCTCCACGAACGGTGGGCTCTCGATCCTCGGGACCATCTTGCCGGAGTCGAACAGGAACGAGAACTGATCGGGATGCTGTCCCAGGCTGGCGGCCCGGGCAAGGTAGGTGGCATCGCCGAGTCCTTCCGGATCATCTCCCAGGACGATCGCGATCCCACTGTCCGACTTGCCGTCGCCGTCCCAGTCTCGCCCCTGGAAGAACCGGGCGACCGCGTCGAACTGCTCCCAGGTCTTCGGGGGAGCCAGCTCGATCCCTTTTCCCTTCGCCGCCAATCGGTTGGCCTCGCGATCGAAGGCGTCGCGTCGGTAGACCAGTACCATCGCCGAGGCGCCGTAAGGAAGGGCCACCCGCTCGTTCCCGTATCGCGTGACCTGCTCGCGGTAGGCCGTCGTGATTCCCATGAAGTCAAACGGATCAGGCGCCGCCTTTTCCTCCTCGGTCGATCCTTGTGGGACATGGACCAGTGCAGGATCGCGACGCAAAGGATTAACCGCCTCATTGGGGATCGCGGCGAGTCGGTCGGCGCCGATCAGGTCCCCCAGCCGATCCCCCGAGAACAGCAGCACGTCGACCTCTCCAGCCTTATCAAGCGTCAATGGTTCCTCGACGACCTGGATCTTTCCGCCGCGCGAAGCGTCCCACTCGCCCCGGTTGGCAATGACTCCCACCAGTATCCCAGCCTCCTCGAGCGCGCCAACCCTCACCGAGACGCCCTGAAACTTCGGAGGGGAATTCTCCAGGGTCTTCGGTTCTTCCGCACAACCCGAGATCGCCGTCACCATCACTGCAATCAGACCGTACCAGGTCTTCCGCCGCTTCTGCATCGAGGGCTCCGTGGGATCGGGGAGGGCAGAGGGATCGTCGCCGATCGGCTGTACGAGGGTCCTCCGAACTCCGCTTCGATCATGCTACGCCAACGGCTGCGTCAGGGTCAAACCGACCGCTCATCCTCCCCCTGCAGCCACCGGCACGAGCCCCGGCGCGACGTGTGCGTAGAACCAGACGATCGCTCCCACGATCATCGCCAACGCAATACTGTGCCTCAGGACGGCCCGGAGCAGTTGCCCCTCGTGCCCGCCCTCACCGGTCGCCGCGGCGGCCACGACAATCGATTGCGCGTCGATCATCTTCCCCATCACGCCGCCAGTGCTGTTCGCCGTCGCCATTAGAATCGGGTCGAGCCCCAGCTTCTGCGCCGTGATCTTCTGAAGGTTGCCGAACAGGACGTTGCTCGACGTGTCCGATCCCGTCAGCGCCACGCCGAGCCAGCCGAGCAGCGTCCCAAAGATCGGGTAAAGCGTCGGACCAGTCCGGGTGAACGCCAGGCCGAGAACCGCGTCCATCCCGGCGTATTTGGTCACGAACCCCAGTGAAAGCATGCAAAGGATTGCCGCGATCGCCGGGACCATCCGCCGGATCGTCCTCACCAACAGCCGGACGATTTTTGAAAAGGGCACACCGAGCAGCAGACCCGCCACGACCGCCGAGAGGAAGACCGCCGTCCCCGTCGCCGAAAGTGGGACGAAATCGAGTTGAGCCTTCTCCAGGTCGGCCGCGGTGTAGCTCTCGTGACCGGTCACGGCCGCTCCCCGGGCCACCTTAAGGTGCAGCCAGGGGACCTCGGGCTTCCACGAGAGTTGCTGGTCCAACCACTCCTTCACGGAGGGCGTCCCCAGAGATTTCGAGGCCGGAATCCCCCAGACCAGCACGAAGGCCGTCAGCATCGCGAACGGCATCCAGGCTCGGGCGATCCGGCCAGGAGTCAAATCCTTCTCGATCGAGGGCGACGAGACGGGATCGTCCTCGAACCGCCAGACCTCCTTCGGCTTCCAGAACCGGATCACCACCACACCGGCCGCAAGCCCCGAGACCGACGAGATGATGTCCACCAGCTCAAAGCCGACGAAATTCGACCAGAGGAACTGCACCGTGGCGAACGTCCCGCCGATCACCACAAGCGGGACCCGAACCTCCCACGTTTTCCGGAAGGACGTCAGGGTCGCGACCAGCCAGAACGGAACGACCAGCGAGAGAATGGGCAAAATACGCCCCGCAGTCGCGCTCAGAGCGTTGACGTCCAGGCCGGTCACACTGCTGAGCGTCAGAATCGGGATGCCGATACCGCCCCAGGCCACCGGCGCTGTGTTGGCAATCAGGCAGAGCAATGCAGCCTGGAA
>DAHZZC010000717.1 GCA_027435495.1 Planctomycetales bacterium | reverse complement strand
CCCAGGATCGGCCGCGAGCAGAGGAAGACGAAGGCGCGGTCGGTCTCGCCGAGGCGGCGTCGGCCCTGCACCAGGGCGCGGGCCTGCGGCAGGTTTTCCTCCACCGAGACGCGGATCTCGTCGAGCTTGTCCCGGAGCGCGATGAGCCACGAGACCTTCTTCCCGCCGCGAATGCCAAACGCGTAAAACGCCCGGGCCAGCTCGGCCCGGCCCCATTGCCAGGTCAGCATGATCGTCACCAGACCGGCGGCGATGGCCATCGGGAAATACCCGCCGTGGAAGAACTTCAGCAGGTTGCTCGCAAAGAAGAGCAGGTCGATCGCCAGGAGCGGCCCGCAAACCACGGCCACCTTCGCCGGACTCCATCCCCATCGGTAGTGCGCCACGTAGCCGAAGGCAAGTGTCGTGATCCCCATGGTCCCGGTCACGGCGATCCCGTACGCCGCCGCCAGGTTGCCGCTGGTCCGGAACGCCATCGTGATCGTGGCGCATCCCAGAAACATCGCCCAGTTGATCGCCGGGAGGTAGACCTGTCCCTCGGCCTCCCGACTGGTGAATTTCACCTCGAACCGCGGGCAAAACCCCAGCACGATCGCCTGCTTGACGATCGAGAACATCCCGGTGATGAGCGCCTGCGAGGCAATAAACGCCGCGACTGCCGAGATCACCATGTCGATGCCGAGGATCACATGGTCGGTCGTCGGATCGCCGGTCGTCGGCGTCAAGGCATAGAAGGTATTGGCCCTCGGCGGGACGCCACGCTCGAGCACATAGGCGGCCTGGCCGGCATAGTTGCAGATCAGGCACGGCAGGACCAGGACGAGCCATGAGGCCATCACCGGGTGTCGGCCCGAGTCGCGCGGGTTGAGGCTCTCGCCCGGCCCAGCTTCTTCCTCGCCTCGACGTGAGAAGTGGCCGATGTCGGCATACTTCGCCTCGCCCCCGGTGATCGTCAGCACGACAACCCCCAGGATCACAAACGCGCCCAGCTTCGGAAAGGTCGCGAGGAAGACAATCGCATGCGCCGGGTTGAAAGCCTGGAACACCTCCGGCCGGGCGAAGATCCACGGCAGACCCTTGATCGCAATCCAGGGAAACCAGACAAGCATCATGAACCAGCCGAAGAACCCGCCGACCTGGCTCGTCCCACGCCACTGGGCCTTGAACAGAACCAGCAGACTCGCAAGCGTCAGCCCGACGGCCATCGACTCGCCTGCCGGTTCGTACGCCCCCAGCATGCTGATCGACGGCGTGATCACTCCGTCAGCCGCCAGCAGGCCCGCCGCCGCAACCACCAGGTAGCCGAGCGAGGCCATCCCCACGATCCGCCCCGTGTACCCCTTCAACAACGCCCAGAGCGCAAACGTCCCACCCTCGCCCCGGTTGTCGGCGCGCATGATGAGCAGATCATATTTGACCGTCAAAAAAATCAAGGCCCAGAAGACCAGGCTCAGTCCCCCGATCGCCTCCGACGATGTGACCAGGTCGCCCCCGTGCTCCAGCAACCCCGCAAGCTGACCATCGTCCTCGGCCCCATGCTTCAGCCGAACGGTCTCACGAGTAATCTCCACAATGGTGTAAAGGACCGACGTACCAAGGTCCCCATACACCGTCCCCGTCGCCTCCCGCATCCGATTCAGGAGCCCCACCGAGTGGGGATGATGAGGAGCCGTCCTGCTCGAATCGGCCTCTTGCACGATGGTTCTTCCCTCAGAAGTTGATAAAAGAATCGATCGAAGATTCCAGATTCGATCGACTCGGCCTCTCGCACGTCGGTTCCTGCCTCAGGAGCTGGCGAAGGCATCGACCAGGGTTCAAGAGTCGAAAAACTATTATTCATCTGATACATTATTAGTAACATTTTAATTTTACACACATGACTTATCGAAATTTATAATATATTCGGGTCTTCGCTCGCGAATACTTTTCAAAGTTTCCATGTTCCATGATAATCGTCCTCTGCCTCTCGATCCCTGGATACCAACCCATCGCCGCCACCAACCCCGAACATAGCAGGTCGCCCCCGCCTCGTGTAGGCGCACTCGACGGACCGTCCATCCCATCGCTATAATCCGGGGCGCGTGGCCCGGCCTGCCGCCCGATGATCGGTGAGACCGGCGTTATCCGTCGATGGATGCTCCTGACCCTTGCCCCACGCCCGAGGACCGGATGCGCCTCCTCGTCGCGATCCCGCACTTCTACGCCGAAGCCTCGTGGTCGCCCGACGGCCGATGGCACGGTTCGGTCGGACTCGGCCCCGCGCCCCGGATCACAGCGCTCTCAGCCTGCATTGCCAGCCTTCATCAGCTTTACGGACCGGCGCAGTACACCGTCGAGCATGCCACCGGAGTCGCCTCGCCGGCCAACATCCAGACCGCCGGCGCCATCGATATCATCGTCTGCACGACCGGCTCTCACCACCTCCTCGACCGGCTCCCGATCCCGGTCGGATCGTACACCCACCGCCCGACCACCGCGCCGCCCCCTCTGCTCGGCTTCGAGTGTCACGCGGTCCTGCGCGAGGGGCTGGGCCGGTACGATTACTTCGCCTACCTCGAAGACGATCTGATCGCCCGAGACCCCTGGCTTTTCGTCAAGCTCGGCTGGTTCACCTCGCAGCTCGGCGACGAGGCGCTCTTGCAGCCGAACCGCTACGAGGTCGGCCCGCTCGGGCTGGTCCACAAGGTTTATATCGACGGTGACCTCGCCCCGCAGATCACCGCCCCGTTCCAGGACCTTTCGGTCGTCCCGGTGGTGACCGGCCACCTGCTCGGAACCACGATCGAGTTCCGACGGACGCGAAACCCGCACGCTGGCGGCTTCTTCCTCAACGCCCGCCAGATGCAGACCTGGGCCAGCCGACCCGACTTCCTCGATCGCGAGACCCTGTTCGTCGGCCCGCTCGAAAGCGCAGCGACCCTCGGGATCATGCGGTCCTTCCGCGTCTACAAGACGGCCGTCGAATCCGCCGGTTTCCTCGAAATCGAGCACTTCGGCACCAACTTCCTCTCGCAGCTCCGCCGCCGGGACGACGCCGCCCGCTCATGACTCGGGCCCGAGCCGGTACACCAGCGATCGCGAGAGCGACCGACCAACCGGAACGATCCCCTCCGGCAATCGGACCGTCAACTCGCCCGGCCGACCCGACCGGATCGCCTCGCCGACCACCTCGGCGATCTTCTCGTAGAGGGCCCGTACGCGTTCACGGGCCGAGGGCGACCGTCGTTCCGAAGCGAAGAGATGCAGCAGCGTCGGAGCCAAACCAACCGCCAGGCGGCCACAGGCCATCCCGGAGGGTGCGTCGGTATGCCGGACCGACGCGCGCGGATCTCTGCCCCGCACGCTCCCGTGCCCCTTCCGTGAACTCAATAACTAATCGCGTCCCCGTTCGCCGCCGTCCCCGTTCGCCGCACAACTGCCAGGCGGCCACGGTCTATCCCGGAAGGCGGGTCGGAGCGGGCGGATCTCTACCCCCATACACTCACGTGCCGCCTCCCCGAATTCGAAAAAGAATCGCGCCTCGGTTCGCCGTTTTCGCCCCAACGTCCTGGCCAAAACTATCTATACCGTAGCGTGTCTGGCATGAGGCATACGCTGTTTGCTTCCACGCCTCGATGAGCCAGGTGCTGAGTGACCTCGAAGTCATCCATTTCGGTATCGACGCTGAGACGGACATCGCCCAGGAATTTTATGAGCATATTGTTGACGAACTATAGGTTACATGCCCGCACCCAAAGTCTTCGCATTCTATAAAGCCGGCACTCCTTCGGGCTGGCGATACCTGGCATCAACTTGCCGGCTTTCTTGGGCTCACGCCTTCTACGGCTTATACGGACCTAAGAATTTCGGTCCGTTGAAATGGATCATATGGTCCGGCGTGGCTGCGATCCACACTTCCGTCTCCCAGGCAATGTCCGCCGCATACTTCCGGAATTCGTTGATCGCTAGGAACGCCGTCACATAGACCCGCTCGGCCGGACAGCTACCAAGAAACGATTCGATTTCCCGGTGTCGCTTCGGCGACACCGGTCCACGCGAAGTCACTGCCTCGATCATGAACAGCCATTGCTTCTGGGCATCGTACAGGACGATATCCGGCAGTTTGTCGTGCTCGGTGATCGGCACGCCCAGACGGGCAAGCTGCTCGCTCTCGAAGATGACGTGTTTCTTCGCCGTGTCTCCGACATAGAGCACCACCGCCCCCGGAGCGAATCGCGGACCAAACTCTTTGATGATCGCCACCTGCAGGGCGTTATGCTCACCCGGCGACAGATAGACCATCGATCCGTCGGACAGGCGGAGGGGGATGCGGTGCAGCTCACGCACATGCTCATAGGCCGCTTTCAGCGTGCCGAACTGCTCGATAAATCGCTTTACCGCGTCGTCGAAGCCCGGCGTGCCATAGGCTTTCAACACGTCCGCCGCTTCTTCGGTCAACATATAAGCTGTCCTGGGGCTATTGGTCGGCCGGTCGAGCTGATCGGGGTTGCGATCGATTATCCGAGCCTGCTCGAACTGATGGATGGTCTCTTTCCGAATCGTCTCACGGGTGTTGGCCGCGTAATTCCTCCCATAATCATCTCGAATGAAATCCATGATGGCCCGATTTCTCAGCAATGGACGCTGGACCGACGCCCAAGCGTCATCCGGACCCAGCCTTGCCAGGGCGAGGAGGATCATCGCAGATCGTTCGTTCTGCTGGCTACGCGGCAGGCCCATGGCGGCAAGAATGGTGGTCGCTTCCTCGATCTTACTCACGACAGGCTTCCCATCAGATAAAACCCCACACGACCGTCGATTCCCAGTGTTTCCAGCACGATCCGCTCGACTTCCGCCGGCCTGAAGTCCTCGGCCTTCCTCAACCGCTCGCCGATGGCCGCAATCAGGTCGAGGCCGGGGAAGTTAATCGACCGGATTTCCGTCGCGTTGACCTGCGTATTCCCGCTGAGCACGCGGAAATATCGATCCAGCAGGGCCGAGTTGAACAGGGCGGCCAGCCCGTACACTTCCGGCTCCGTCAAATCGCGTTTGGCGTGATACAC
>DAHZZC010000716.1 GCA_027435495.1 Planctomycetales bacterium | reverse complement strand
TCACCTCCAAGCTCTGGAACGACCGCCACGGCGAGGGGCAGGTCGCGCCCGCCTGCGAGCGTTCGCTCGCCGACCTGGGGCTCGAGTTTCTTGACCTCTACCTCGTTCACTGGCCGTTTCCGAACCACCATCCCCCGGGTTGCGAGGTCGGAGCGCGCAGCCCCGACGCGCGGCCGTACATTCATGACGAGTTCCTGAGGACCTGGCGGCAGATGGAGGCGCTCGTCGATCGCGGACTTGTCCGCCACATTGGCACCTCCAACATGACGGTTCCCAAGCTGGAGTTGTTACTCCGCGACGCCCGGATACCGCCCGCGTGCAACGAGATGGAGTTGCATCCCCACTTCCATCAGCCCGAGCTGTTCCGTTACGTGGTGGAACGTGGGATCGTGCCGATCGGCTATTGCCCGATCGGTTCGCCCAACCGTCCTGAGCGAGACCGAACCGCCTCCGACACGGTGGACATCGAGGACCCGGTCCTCGTCCGAATGGCGGAGCGGCGGGGAGTGCATCCGGCGATCGTTTGCCTCCAGTGGGCGATTCGTCGTGGTCAGGTGCCGATCCCCTTTTCGGTCCGGCGCGAGCAGTACCTGGCGAACCTGAGGGCGGCTGTCGCCGAACCGCTCACGGACGACGAGATGCGTCAGATCGCCGCGATCGACCGGGGGAACCGGCTGATCAAGGGGCAGGTCTTTCTCTGGAAGGACGGCCAGTCGTGGGAAGACCTCTGGGACCCGAGCGGTGAGATCACCCCTCCCTGATCGAAGCAAGGACTCCGAAATCATGAGCGAAATTGCTGAGACAATGACCGGCGTGGTACTGCCGGGGGATAGCACCGTGGCCTTTCGGGAGTACCCGGTTCCCCGGCCCGGCCGGGGCCAGGTGCTGGTGAGAATGAGGGCCTCGTCGATCTGCGGCAGTGACATCCGCGCGATCTACCGCGAGCACCTGGGCAAGGGCCCCGAGGCCTACCAGGGAGTGATCGCCGGCCACGAGCCGTGCGGGCAGGTCGTGATGGCGGGACCGGGATGCCGGCGGCTTGGGCCGGGCGACCGGGTGGTGATCTATCACATCTCCGGATGCGGGATCTGTGACGAGTGCCGGCATGGCTACCAGATCGGCTGCCACGGGTCGACCCGCGCCGCCTACGGCTGGCAGCGCGATGGCGGCCACGCCCCCTATCTGCTGGCCGAAGAGGCCGATTGTATTCCCCTGCCGGACTCGCTGTCGTACGTGGACGGGGCCCTCTGTGCGTGCGGGTTTGGCACGGCGTACGAGGCGCTCCTTCGCATTCAGTTAAGTGGCCGCGATCGCCTGCTGATCACCGGGATGGGGCCCGTCGGCCTGGCGGCGGCGATGCTCGGCCGCGCCCTCGGAGCCGGGCCGATCTTTGGCACGGACCTCTCGCCTTCCCGGCTGGCGCTGGCGAGCGATCTCGGGCTGATCGATCATGCCCTCGAGTCTGACGTCGAGGCGCTCTCGCGGATCCTCGACCGGACCGGCGGCCGGGGCTGTGAGGCGACCATCGACTGCTCGGGTGCCCCGCCGGCGCGGCTGCTGGCCCTCCGCGCCACCCGAGATTGGGGCCGTTGTGCCTTCATCGGAGAGGGGAACACGGTGGCGTTCGATGTCTCGAAGGAATTGATCCACAAGCAGGTCACGCTGTTTGGGTCGTGGGTCACCTCGCTGGGACACATGGCGGAGTTGGTTGAGCGACTCGACCGTTGGGGCCTCCATCCCGACCGGACCTGCACGCACCGCCTGCCACTCGATCGTGCCGACGAGGCCTATCGGTCGGCCGCCGCCGGAGAGGGCGGGAAGGTCTGCATTGTCCTGGACGAATCCGCCGATTGATCGGCCCGCGCCGGGCGGTTTCCCCGGCTCCTGCTTCGAGAAAGGTGCAGTTTGATGATACGGAAGCTCGGCGGGCGCGGCCTTGGCCTTGGCCTTGGGCTCGGCATCCTGCTACTGGGCACGGCGGCCCTCTGGGCGTTCGCGGGGCCGACCCGATCGGCCGACCAGGCGGCCCCCGCCTCGGCAGGCCCGGCCGCCCCGGCTCGCGCTCCCGCCCCACCGATGCAGCTCTTCGGCACGATGGGCAAGGAGGAGACGCTCGTTCCAGGAGAGGAAAAGATTCTCTTCGAGCAGGACGGCGCGGGGACGCTCACGCACATGTGGTTCGGCGGCTCCTGGCCGGGCTGGGGCGACACCCGCATCCGAATCTATGTCGACGGCGAAAAGCTGGCGGGCATCGACATGGCGCTCTTTCTGGGGCACGGCATCGGCTGGGGCAACGACTCGGCCCCGTGGGGGACGAACCGGATCGGCAAAACGGGGCGGCCGAGCGGCGTCTACAACACCTATCGCATCCCCTTCGGCGAGGGGGTGAAGGTCACCGCGAGCCTGGCCCCCTCGGTGCGGCAGCCCCAGGTCTTCTGGTGGATCGTGCGCGGCCTGACCGATTATCCGGTCCGGCTGGGCGGGATCGAACTGCCGGCCTCGGCCCGGCTGAAGCTGCACCGGCTTGAGAAGGTCTCGACCGCGCCGTTGCAGGAGTTGACGATCCTGGAGACAAAGGCCCGGGGCCTGCTTTACGCCGTGACGTTCGAGGCGATCAGCGACAATTTCAACTACCTCGAAGCGTGCCTTCGCGCCTATCCCAACGGGCGGAAGGAGCCGGTCTGGATGTCGTCCGGGACCGAGGATTATTTCCTCGGGACGTATTACTTCAACGCCGGAATCTACCACAACCCGGTCGCCGGCCTGACACACGGCGACCCGGACCGCCCCGGCTCGTCCTATCGGTTCTCGGCGTATCGGTTCCACGAGGACGACCCCGTGCCCTTTCAGGATGGCCTTCGCCTGGTCTGGCGGAATGGCGAGGAACTCAACGGCCACCGATACGGGGATCCGAAGCCAACGACCCTGACGTCCTACGTCTGGACTTACGAATGGTAGTGAGGTTTCCCGGTAAATAGCAGGACTTCGCTGATGCCCAACTGACCGAGTTCACCATCGATGGATCGCGCCGGGTCGCGTCGCTTACGCGGAGGTGGAAGAGCCGGTGAAGGAACGTTTCAGCGGTCGTTTTATGCGAACCCTTCGGGGTTATCCCGATCTATTCAGGAAGACGATTCACCACAGAGGACACAGAGGGCACAGAGGAGGAAGGAGAGAAATCTTTTGAGGTTCTGGTGGGGAGAGTCCATTTCATGGTTGGGCTGCTCGGGATCGAACCCGGTCCTTCCCTTCCGGAATGGGAAACTGGCCTGAATCTCTGTACTCTCTGTGGTGAATCGTTTAAGGATTTTGCGGGACCAACACTCAGCGATTGGTCGTTCGGAGGGTGCTTCTCGGCCTCGACGCGAGGATGGACGTCGATCCGAAGGAACCGGGCTGTCGGGATCCTCTGTGGTGAATGGGTTGAGGATTTTGCGGGACCAGCACTCAGCGATTGGTCGTTCGGAGCCGGTCTGAGGAGCAGATAGCGGGCCCGGTGCTTATCAGACTCGACGCGAGGATGGGCGTCGATCCGAAGGAACCGGGCCGCTTCACCAGCCTCGAACGCCGGCCATTCCGGGAGGCCGGGGCCGTTCGGGTCGCCCGTCTGGATGAAGCGGTCGCTCTCGAGGTCGGTGGCGGCCTGGCGGACCTCGTCCTCGGTCTCGCCGGCATACGCCGCGAGCAGTTCGTCGGCGTGTGGCATGTCGAGTTTCCGGACCGCTTTCTCGAAGTTGGCCCGGGTCGGGGGCTGGTCGCGCAGGATGGCACCCGCGCCCGATTCTTCGGTGTTCCAGCCGACCAGAAGCGGAACATGCGCCTGCTCGCCAGCC
>DAHZZC010000715.1 GCA_027435495.1 Planctomycetales bacterium | reverse complement strand
AGCTCGGGGGTGTGCACGGGGGACTGGACGAACGGCTGGAGGACGGGGACCAGCGCGTCCATCGCGTCGGGATCGCCGTGGACGATGAAGGCCGACTCGATGTTGCCGCCGGTCTGCTCGTACCACCACGCCAGGTCGCCGCGGTCCGCATGGCCGGAGAAGCCGTCCAGCACGTAGACCGCCGCGTTGAGGTCGTACCACTGGTCGAAGATCTGGATCCGCTCGACCCCCTCGGCGATCTGTCGGCCGAGGGTTCCCTCGGCCTGGTAGCTGACGATCACCACGGCGTTGTCGGGATCGCTCACGACGTGCCGTAAATGGTGTCGGATCCGGCCCGCCTCGCACATCCCCGACGAGGCGATGATGATCATCGGGCCCCGCATGTAGTTTAGCCGACGGGAGTCGTCCCAGGTCGCGCAGAACTCGACGTGCTTCGAGCCGAAATACAGGGGGTCGCGGTCCATCAGTTCGCGTGCGATCGGGGTGTACGCCTCGGGGTGGTCGCGGTGGATCTCGGTGAGCCGGAGTGCCAGGGGGCTGTCGACAAAGACCGGGATTGGCCGGACCTTGTGCATCGCGAAGAGTTCCTGGAGGCAGTAGACCATCCGCTGGGTCCGCCCCAGGCTGAACGCTGGGATCACCACCTTCCCTTCCAGCCGGATCGCCCGGGCCACGATCGCGTGAAGCTGCTTGACCAGCCGGTCGTAAGGCTCCAGTTCGCGGCTCCCGTAGGTGCTCTCGGAGACCAGAATGTCGACATCCTTCACGATCGCGGGGTCGGGGAGCAGGTGGGTATCGCGACGTCCGAGGTCGCCGGTGAAGACGAACCGGCGCGGTCGGCCGTCCTCGCGGTAGTCGAGTTGCACGATCGCCGCGCCGAGGATGTGGCCCGAATTGAGGAACGTCAGCGTGGCGCCCGGCACGATCTCGATCGGGGTCTGGTATGGGATGCGTTGCATCCGCTCGATCAGCCACTCGACATCGACGAGTTCGAAGAGGGGCTCGACGGATTCCAGGTGCGGATACTTGATGTGGGCGTTACGGACCTCCTCGCGCTGGATGCGGGCACTGTCGCGGAGCATCACGCTGGTGATCGAGGCGGTGGCGGGTGTGGCGAAGATGGGCCCGTTGTAGCCGGCTCGGATCAAAAGGGGAAGCCGCCCGATGTGGTCGTTATGGGCGTGGGAGACGATGACCGCGTCGAGATCTCGGGGGTCGAAGGCGAAGTGCCGGTTCGGGCTCTCGGGGTGGATGCGCTCGGAGTCAAGCAGCCCGCAATCGAGCAGGATTCGCTTCGAGCCGATCTCCAGCAGGTGGGCACTGCCGGTGACCTGGCGGGTCGCGCCGTGAAAAGTGATTCGCAACCAACAACCCTCCCGGCGACCCGACCACGCCGGCCCCTGGCGGCGGGCCGCCGGGCGGTTCAAGCCGCCGATACATTCCGCATTTTTGGATCGTTCCATCATGCCACGAACGCCCCGGCCCTTCAAGGCGGGGCATCGGGCTCTCTTCCGTCCTGACCCGTGGGCGGGATCGGTCGATGTTGCCCGGATCGAGTCGATGGCGTAGAATTTGCATTAGAGGCCATCGACCTCGTTCTGCACACCTCGCGAACTGGCCCCTGATGATGCCATCCTGCGTCCCGATCGGTTTTCCATCCGACTTTCCCATGGTCGTGAAGATGGGGTGAGGAGCGCCCTTGATGGAACCTTTGCGCACGATTTCTGAGTCGCACCCGCTGCACCGCCTCTTCCGCGGGCTGGCGGAATACGCGTTCATGAACGAACTGGGCATTGGCGACCCGTCGCTGGTGCAGTACGTCGCCGGGCTGCTGGCGCAGTTTGTCCCGAGTCAGGCGTTGGGGCGGATCCGGGACGCCCAGGGGCGGGCGCTTCTGGAAGTCACCCGGATGGTTGCCGAGGCCGAGGCGGCCGGCGATGCCGACCGGAAGCGCGAGTGCCACCGGCACGTCGGCGATTTCACGCTGTTCTGGACCGGAGTCTATCCCGAGGCTCTTGGCCGGTTGCGCCGAGAGCATTCCCCGGACGCCCTGATCGACTACCAGGAACAGGGCCGCCGGTCGTATTATGTGGCCAGCCGCCTCAGTTCGGGGAGCTTCATGAGTTCGGTCTACCGTCGTTTGAGCGATGAGTTCGAGCTCTGCGCGGTTGGGCTCTCATGCGTTCGTCGCGAGTGGGAGAAGCTCGAGGCCGAAGGTTCCCCAACCGGTCGACCGATCCGTCCGGTACTCTGACCAGCCTCGCGGGAATTGCAAGTCCGACCGCGTTCCCGTAATCTGGGCGAACGCGTGATTCTTTACGATCGTCCCAAAGGAGGTCCAGGCAGGCGTGTCGGCGTCCGTGACCCATCGATACGGGCTCGACGATTTACGCCGCTTCGGCGCGGCGATGGGCGAGGCCGTGGGATTATCCGGCCCGCGGTCGCTGGCCCTGGTCTCGCACCTGCTCTGGTTTGATGCGGCGGGTGCCTACTCTCTGGGCATCGCCACGCTTCCGACCTGGTTGGAAGCGATGTTGACGGGTCGCGTCGATCCGTCGGCGACCGGTCGGGTGACTCATGAGCGGACGGCTCTGGTGTTGCTCGATGGCGAGCAGGGACCGGCCCCGCTTGTGCTGGAACGGGCGGCGAGGATGGCGGTCGAGAAGGCGCGCGATGCGGCGGTCGGAATGGTCCGGGTGGTCGGGACCGGACCGATGGACTCAACCGCGGCCGTGGCGGCGCAGATCGCGATCGGCCCGATGGCCGGCGCCGTGCTGGGGCCGGGGCGATCCTGGAGCCTGGCCCTCCCCTCCGAGGGCGGACTGCCGATGATTCTGGATACGGGCCTGGCGGCCTCGGGCGAGCGCCGGTCGGCGCGCCCGTCGCGTCCTCAAGGTTTCTGGGCGGCGAGCGAAGTGCTGGTACCGGAAGGCGGCTGGCTGCTTCTTGCCGTTTCGGTCCCGGCGCTGGAGTCGCTCGCCGCGTTCGACCGGCGGTTGGCTGAGGTTGCAGGTGGGTTGGGCGAGGCTCCCGGCCGTCTGCTTCCTGACGCCTGGGAGGTCCGCCGCCGAGAGGCCCGATCGTGGGGCGTCGCCGTGGGCGCCTCGGCGTGGAAGTCGCTGGTGGAATGGGCGGGCCGGTTCGACGTCGAAGTTCCCGCGGCGATCGATGGTGGGCCCGCGCCTGCCCTCGGCTCGTGACCTCGTCTTCCCAATACCGATGAGCCCCGAACATGGTCCTCCCACTCGGCGACATGCAGCGTACCCGGATTGTGCCGATTGTGACTTATGTATTAATCGCGGCGAATATTACGATTTTCCTGGTGCAACTGGATCGCGGTGAAGAATTCACACGGGCTTTCGCCATGACGCCCGTGGAAGTCACCCAGAACCTCGACCTCGATGAGCCGATCGTGAAGGTGGTCCGGGGGCCGGTCCACGATGCGTTCGGCCGACATCACGAGTGGCGCGGGCTTCCGATCGAGCACTCCCCTTGCCCGATCCCGGTCCGGTGGACGCTCCTAACCTCGATGTTCCTGCACGGAAGCTGGTTGCACCTGCTGGGGAACATGCTGTATCTCTGGATCGTCGGCGACAACGTCGAGGAGGTGCTGGGCTCGGTCCGGTATCTGCTAGTGTACCTGGCATGCGGGCTGATGGGGTCGCTCTTGCAGATCGCGGCTGATCCGATGTCGGAGATCCCGACGCTCGGGGCCTCGGGCGCGATCGCGGGGATCATGGGGGCGTACGTCCTCTGGTTCCCGCATAACGAGATGCGCGTGCTGTTCTTTCAGATCATTACCGTGTTGCCGGCCTGGATCGTGATCGGCGTCTGGATTGCCCTTCAGATCTGGATGGGTGCCGGCGCGTTTCGGACCGGGGCCAGCGAGGGAGGGGTGGCGTACCTGGCGCACGTCGGTGGAGCGCTGACGGGCCTCTTCGTCGCCTGGCTCTTTGCCGACGACGCCCGATACGTGATGCAACGCAACGCCGCCGCGGAGGGCTGGACCGTCTACGAGGGGCCGGAATGACCGGGTTCCGGGACGATGTGGTCTCCCAACTCTCGGCAGCCGGAACGGATACGAACCCTCGCGTCGATGGCCCATGACGAGGCGCGCCTCCTGGTCTACCCTGTTGCCGATAACCGGTCCTTTTCGCACCTCGGGATCTCGTTGAACCAGAAGGGTCGGGAAAAGCCGCGCAGAGACCGAACTCACGCCGGCGCGACGCGAGACGGTCTGCCAGGCGGCCATGTGGATCGATTGCCGGGGACGGAGGAATCGGGATAGAATCCATGGGATTTCTCTGGCAAAGAGCCGTCACATCCCAGGTTAGATGAACGGAGAGGCCGGTTTTCATGCCGTACTCGGTAAAACGGCGTCGTCGCTGGCTGCTTCTCCTGGGCGCGCTGGGGATGGGCGGTGTCTCGGCCATCGTTTTGGCGTACGAGCGGATCTTCCCGACGTTGAACGCGCAGGCGGGGATGGCCTACTCCCAGGGCCAATGGGACCGGGCTGGGGACCTGGCTCATCGACGGTTGAAGGCGGTTCCTGACGATCCGTTCGCGATGCGACTGGCGGCCAGGGCCGCGGCTCGGGCCGATCAGGACCAGAGAGCCCTCGCCCTTTATCGCCGGGTGGACGCCGCGAACCAGGAGGCCGAGGACCTCTTCCTCTTCGGACGAGCCCTCCTGAGGACCGGCCAGACTGACCCGGCCTTCAAAAAGTACCAATCGGCTCTCGAACGCGATCCGGATCATCCCGAGGCTCTGGCCGCGCTGGTGGCTCTCTACGCCAGAAACGACCGATACCAGACCGCCGAGGAACTGGCCGAGCGGCTCGCCAGGCAGCCGGGATCGGAGGCTCAGGCCCTGTTCCTCCTGAGCGGCATCCGCTCCGAACTTCACGACCACGCCGGCACCGTGATGGCCCTGCGGCGCGCCCTGGAACTCGATCCCGAAGGGCGAACCGTCGCTCCGATCCAGGTTGCCTCGTTCCAGAAGCTCCTGGCCGGCTCGTTGCTCAAGACAGGGCAGCCCGCGGAAGCATCCGAAATCCTGGAGTCTCTCCCCAGGGCCGGCAAAGACGCTGAAGCCTACTGGCTTCTCAGCCGCAGCTTTATCCAGCGCGAGGCGTGGGAGCAGGCCGCGGCCGCGATACCGAAGGGCGCCTCGTATCGCCTCGAGCATCCGATCGAGCCCGAGCCGGCCCCTTACATCGGAACGGCTCGCTGCGCCGATTGCCATCGCGAGGTGGCCCGGACCGTTCGAGCCAGCCGGCATGCCACGACCTTCGCGCGAGCTGGCGACCTGAAAGACATCGCCTGGCCGCGAGAGCCCCTGCAAGACCCGGGCGACCCCCGCGTTACCCACCGATTCCGGCCTGAGGGCGATTCGGTGGTCGTCGAGACTCGGGCGAGCGAACATGTCTTTCACGCGGTCATCGAGTACGCGTTCGGCTCTCGCGATCACCTCATGACCTTCGTTGGCCGGGACGATCCCGGTGGTTCGGTCATGATCCGGGTCAGCCCGTACCACTCCCCCCGGGGCTCCGGCTGGGACGTCGCCACCGGCCTGCCGCGCCGACCGGCGAAGGAGGCGGAGTATCTGGGTCTGAGCATGCTCCAGGGGGATGGCGTGCGCCGATGCCTCACCTGCCACACAACCGACCCCCATGCCATCGTCCACAACACAGGCCCCGCGGCCCGGGATCCCTCGATCGGCTGTGAGGGGTGTCATGGGCCGGGTGGGAACCACGTCGCGACCGCTCAGGCCGATTTCACCGATTCCGCGATCGTCGCCCGTGCCAAGGAGCCGCCGTCCGTGAGCGATCGGATCTGCGCGAAGTGCCACGGCGGCCGGGCCTCCCTCGCTCCCGACCTTCCCAGGACCGATCCGAGCCTGCTCCGGTTCCAGTCCTTGACGATGACCTGGAGCCGATGCTACATCGAAAGCGCCGGGGCGATGGGCTGCGTGACCTGCCACGACCCGCATCGCAACGCCGAGACATCCATCGTCAGCAACGAGACGAAATGCCTCGCGTGCCATCGATCCGGTCGGACATCGGCACCGGCGCCGGCCAGAGGTCAGCCCGCGCCGGGCGTCTGTCCGGTGGATGCGTCGAAGGGCTGCGTCGGGTGTCATATGCCGCGGATCTGGTCGGAGTCGACTCATTCCTTCAAGACAGACCATTTTATTCGTATCCGAGAATCGGTTTCGACGTTGAGCGGCGCCCCAGCGGTTCATTGACGCTCCGCGGCACCCGGGCCACCGTCGAGGCTGGCGTTTGCTCGGGGCGCTCTCGCGGTTGTGGTCGAGCGAGGGCGCCCGCCTTGCGGATTCCAGGTGACCAGGAGGCCCCTCGGCAATGGCTCACCCCGGCCGGAAAGCATGGTTCATCGCCGTCGCCTCGCTCCTGGGGATCGCCGGCCTGACAGCCGCGATCCGCGCCCGGGTCCCCGCGGATTCGGAGGCGATGGCCGAGGAGGTCCGGCAGGCGCTGAGAGCTCGCCAGTGGTCGCGGGCCGAGGGCCTGCTGGAGAGCCTGGCGAAGCGGCGCACGCCGGGGATCGACGACGCGGTTCTCTGGGCCGAACTGGAGTTGGGTCGGGGCCGGGCGGATCGGGCTATTGCCCTGCTCGTCGGGATTCCTGGGTCCGACGATCGCGCGGCCCAGGCCCGGCTCATCGCCGGGCGGATCGAGAAGAACCGTGATCGCGCCCACCGGATGGAAGAACTCTTCCTCGAGGCGCTTCGGCTGGATCCCGGGCTGATCGAGGCCCGCCGGGAGCTGATTTTCCTCTACGCGATGCAGGCCCGTCGCGGCGAGCTCCAGGCCCAGTATCGGGCCCTGGCCGAGCAGTCGCCCCTCGGCTTCGACGATGTTTTCCTCTGGTCGAATAGCCTCGAGGACACCTGGATCAACGACCGGATCCGGCCCCACCTGGAACGATACGTCGCCGCCGATCCGGGCGATCGCGCGAGCCGGCTGGCCCTGGCTGGCGTTCGGTTGCACTCCAACGAGCTCGAGGCTGCCGAGACCCTGCTCCAGGATCTTCCCGATTCCGATCCCGATGTGCGGACCCTCCGTGCGCGGATTGCGCTGGGACGGCTCCGACTTGAAGAGGTCCGGTCGCTCTTGGACGGGGGCCCCGTTGATCATACCGGGCTCGCCCTGCTCCGCGGGCATCTCGCGATTCAATCGAAAAATCCCGCAGAGGCTGCCCGGCAGTATGGCATTGCCATTCGTCTGGATTCGAACAGCCGCGAGGCGGCCGAGGGGCTGGCGATCGCCCTGGCGCAGCTCGGCGACAAGGGGACTGGGCCCGCGCAAAAAAGGGCGGCCCGTTGGCGCCGGCTCACGAGCCTGCTCCAGGAAGCGCACGTTCACAACATCCGCCGAGACCGGGGTCTGCTCCGGCGGCTTGGGGAGGCCTGCGAGAGCCTGGGCCAGCTCCCGGAGGCCCGCGCCTGGTATCAGCTCGCCCTGGCCCTCGATCCGCTCGACCCGGAGATCCAGGGGGCTCTGTACCGGGTGCGTCCCATGACGGACCGTTGATGACCGGTGCCGGGTCGCTCGGCCCGATCAGCGCCGGTTGGCCTCGGGCCCGGCGAACGGACGGACCTGAGACGCCTGAAGCGATCCAGGATCGAAGCCCTTCACCGAGCGGAGGGCTTCCAGCGACTGGCGCGCTGGTTTGTAGTTGGGATCGAGATAGAGTGCGGCCTGGAAGCACTGATAGGCCAGGACGTACATCTGGCCGTCCATCGCCGCCTGCCCCAGCCGCCATCGCGGCTCCGGGTCTTCCGGTCGCTCGTCGATGGTTTTCGAGAGCCGATCCATCAACTCGATGCGTTTGCGGGCGCGGTCGGCCCGCTCCATGGTGGTCTTCGCCTCCCGCATGAGTCCGAGGCTCATCTGGCACTGGGAGAGGAGTTGCAGGGCCGCGCGATCGTCGGGCTTTGCTCGGAGGGCCGCCTCCAGATCGTCAATCGCCCGCTGGGTCTCGCGGGCCCGAATCCGAACCCGGGCACGGACCATCAGCGCCTCGCAACTTGCGGGGTCGGCCGCCAGGGCGCGATTCGCAAGTTCCAGGGCCTCCTCGGGACGGCCTCGCTCTCTTGCCTGGCTCGCGGCCATGGCGAGGACCATCGGATCGTCGGGGGTCTCGCGCCGTAACGCGATCAGATCCTCGACGGCTTCCTCCGGATGATTGGAGTCGAGCTGGGCCCGGGCCCGGCCGATTCGGGCCTCCCTGGACTCGGCGGCCGGGGGATTCCGCCGGAGGGCCTCCGAGTAGGCCCCCGCCGATCGATCGAGCTCCCCCGTATCGTGGAAGACCTTCCCCAGGGCGTACCAGGGGCGGAAGTCGCCCGGCTCCAGGCGAGCGGCCATCTCGAGCAAAGCAATGGCCCGCTGACCATCCCCAGCGGCGAGGTAGATCGCCGCGAGCATCTTCGCGGCCTCGGGCTGCTCGCGCTTCATCAGGAGGGTCCGCTCCAGCACGCGCCGGGCGGTCGGGATGTTGCCGCGCATGAGGAGCGCCCGGGCGGCCAGGGTCAGTCCCTCCGCCGCCCCCGGGCGATCGTCCCGAATGCCGGAGATGGCCTGGAAGGCCAGGTCCACCTCGCCGTGATCGAGATAGGCTTGCGCCCGGGCCACTTCCTCCCAGTGATCCGACCTCATCTGGGAGAATGCCCAGACGAGGAGCCCCAGGACGGCGAGGAAAGATACCGACAGAACGATCCGAGGCGCCACCGGGGTGCGGCGAGAGCAGTCGATGGACATATGGAGTCGCGCCGATCGGAAGAAAATCGAACCTCCGCGCCCGGCCCGCGCCCGGCCGCTGGATGAGGAGATCGATCCGGCGGCCGGGGAAGGAGAACAGGGCGCGCGACCCTATTTTCCGTCCCCGGCCCGGATTCATCGAGACCTGGTCTCGCGAGATCGGATCAGTAAGAACCGCCCGAGAGGACCTCGTTCTGGGCCCGCGAGCCCAGCGCCCAGACAACGAGCATACTCGTGGACGACTTGAGGAAATGGACGGAGCCGTCGGCCATCGCCACGTTGCCGCCGCCTGGGTGGTAGCTGCTCAGGCCGTACATGCCCGGGCAGTCCCAGTCGCCGTTCCAGGTGCAGGTCCGGCAGTTGGGGTACGGAGAGTTGGGCGCCAGCAGGGTGTTGCCGAGCGTCCAGCCGAACATTCCCTGGTTCCACGCCTGCCCCAGGTAGCTCATGTTGTATTCCCACTGGGGGCTTTTGGTGATGGTGCTTGGGGCGTAGCCGGCGCACTGATTGATCCAGGTCTGGAAGGTCGCGGCCCCCGCGGGCATGTTCGCCGCGGGGCCCCAGGTATTGCCGGGATACGGCATCGGGTTGATCACATCCTGGATCGAGAGCTGCGTGCAGTTGAAGTCTCCCATCCGCCACTCACCGAAGGCGATGGTATTACTCGTGCCGTCAGTGACATCGCGGACGCCGCGAGCCCCAACCTGTTCGCCGCTGTTATTGGGGTCGGCCGAGAGGGCGCTCCCGCCGAACATGAAGATGCCGTTGGGGGCGCCGCTGCCGGCGGCACCGACCCAGTTCAGGCTGGAGCCCACCGAGGCGAAGTAATTGTTGCCCGGCTTCTGGCTACCGTAGTAGGTTCCCACCGGCAAGGGGGACGATGGACAAAGCAGCGAATTGATCCGCGTGGTGATCGCGGTCTTCTGCAGCATATCCATGTGAGCCTGGTCGCCGTGACTGATGCCGGAAAAATTGATCGAATTGTAGACCGGGACCTGCTCGAAGTAGGCGAGCAGCATCGACTGCGGGCTCCACGAGCCCCAGGTCGTCCAGTAGGTTCCGGGTCCGGCCGCCGACCCATAGGAGGCGGGATAGGCCCCATTGGCTTGCTCGTAGTTGGCCAGGGCCAGCCCGAGCTGCTTCAGGTTGTTGGTACACTGCGCCCGGCGCGCGGCCTCGCGCGCCGCCTGCACCGCGGGGAGCAGCAGAGCGATCAGTACCGCGATGATCGCGATGACGACGAGCAATTCGATGAGCGTAAAACCGGGTCGAAACCGAGGATGCCGTCTGGAACGGTCCATGTCAGGTCTCCTGGATTTGGCCTCGACGAAGAGATGAAGGATAGGACGAAAGGGAGGGGCCTGATTCTCGAGGACGCGATCCCCGGCCCCTTGTCGGCTGAGGACGGGCCATCCGAAAGGCCGCCTTGGCCGAACCTCGATCACGCAACGTTCAGGAGTTCCCCCCAGGATTCTTCTTCATGTTCCCGGAAGAGGAAGGCCCGCCCCCTTTATCGACTTCCTTTGGCAAAGGGGTAGATTCCGGTGCCTTTACAGGCTCGGCCGGGATAATTGGCACCGTAGTGCCCTGGTTACACCCGGAAGCCAGAGTCGCCACGAACGCGACAAGCGTTGCTTCGAGGAGCACTGTCTTGAACCGCATCGACGATAATCTCCTGAGTTTGGGCTACACGGACCATGAGCGCGGACAGCCCTTTCAGGCGACGCGCTTCTCCGAGGAAATTCATCGCGAGATTGAGAGAGCCAGATCGACCTGCGCGTTCGGGGAACTCGGCGACACTTGCGAAGCATCGAGTTCACCGATGCCGGGCGCAATCCTCTTACGTCCCAATGATGTGCCGGTAAGATTCACGAATCTCAGCTCGAGAGTTCGCGCGGACCGATCATCCGGACTGGCATCGTCGCCGGTATGAGAAGGCCGCCGAACTTCTCCTGGAAATCCTCACCGTCGCTTCATCAACTCGCACGATTGATCGAGGAATCGCTCGGTCTTTGGAAATGGGAGCTCTGCACCATGGCATATCTCTCGTCGGGCGTTATAACTGTTTTACACTGGGCTTTCAAGTCACTACCCAGTAATCTTCAAACAGCTCGCCAGGACAGGAGATCCCTCCTGGAGAAAAACATGAATCTGGGTCAGCATGACTGCGAGCGTCGACGTTCGATCCAGGTGGTTTGTAACCAGGTTCGATGGGTCGCGAGCCGGGAATACTTTCTTTAGGGATACAGACACCATTGGAAGACCCCGAAGACCGAAATCCTTCGTGTTTCGGCGCCATTGGGGGGAGTTGAAAACAGAAGGTTCGATCTTGCCGGGAGTTGGGATTTCCGCGATCCCCTCCTTTTTCGGAACACCGGAGGGGCCGATTTCCGGGATGATTCTGGTCCCGTCCTGGATGGGCGTGGGGTCTCTGGATGTTCGGCCGGAATGCGAGTCGGCGGCGTTGTATCACCTCTTGAAGAATCACGAGTCTTGCAACATCAGTACAGTGGTCGTGCTCATGTCGTCTCAGGATGTGGTTTTCCCGGATCGTGGACCGGTTGATCCGCCTCCGGCTCCCAAGCTGATCCCGACGAGGGACGCTCCTGGGTTGCCGTTCCTGACTTCTTTTTTGGTCGTGGTCCTGGCCCTTTTGGGAGGGGGAGTGGCCTGGCTGGCCGGGGAGATCATGCTGGATTACTTCCGCCCTTCCCGAGAGGCGGCCGCTCAGGCTTACGATTTCCAGGCTCTGGGCCGGGAGATGGCGAGGGCATCCGCGAAGAACGGGGCCGTTGCCTTTGGTGCGCTCGGTGGCTTGCTGGGCGCCGCGCTGGGGCTGGCCGGTGGAGTGGCCCGGCGATCAGGGATCGCCAGCCTGGTAGGGATGATCGCCGGGCTGATCTTCGGCGCCCTGGCGGGAGCCCTGCCCGCATTCGTGATCATGCCCTGGTACTGGCAGCATCGGAACGATGAACTGGTGATGACCTCCCTGACCGTACCGCTGCTGATTCACTCGGGCCTCTGGTCGGGCGCGGGATTGGCGGCTGGGTTGGCCTTTGGAATTGGCGCGGGTTTCAAGCGATCCCGTCTGATCGGCGTGGTCCTTGCCGGACTGGCCGGAGCGGTGGTGGGCACGATTGTTTTCGAGTTTCTCGGAGGGCTCCTGTTCCCGATGGCGAGGACGGTCGAGCCGTTCTCGGCAACGCCCGGCACACGGCTGCTTGCCCGGATCTGCGTTGCGGGTTTCATCGGCCTTGGCACGATTGTTTCTCTTACGGGGAACCGTCCCTCGGTGGCCAGGTCAGACCCGGATTGAATGGAGGTGGCCAGGTCGGACCCGAATGGAATGGAGATTGTGAGGGATTCTGCAAAAATCGGGGTCGGTGCTGCCGTGATGTCGAAAGACCGCGTTTCCCACTCCTTCGACGTCGCGGACGCCGAGTCTCCCGTTCCATCCTCGTCCAGGGGGAGGGGAAGTGGCTCCCCATGCGCGGGGGACCGTCTAGCGGCCGAGCGGTCAAAGCCGCCGGGCGGATCAATGGAGAGGTCGCCACAACCGGCTGGCGGCGGCTGGGGGGCGTTGCCTTTGGAGTATATGGTGGGGATATGCCGCGTTCTGTCGCAAGGGTGGCTGACGGGATTCGAACCCGCGATATCCAGATCCACAATCTGGTGCCTTAACCGCTAGGCCACAGCCACCATCCAGGAGATACGATAATCGGGGGTCTGGGTTCGCGTCAATGGTGATCCCCGATGGGCGGGGGGCGTGGCGGCGTTGAGGACGTCTACGGGTCGTGCCGGATGCGGGTCGGGGCCCTCCCGGGGCTTATGTCGTAAGCCTTTGATTTCCGGGTATTTAATTCGATCGACTCGGCTGCTACGATGGCCTGTGAATTCGGACTTGACAGCCTAGATAGACTCTTGACGAGAGGCGGGGATCTTGCTGGGATGAATCCCCCGGTCCGGGACGTAGCCGGAGCGATGGAACGGAGTTGGAGCGAGCGTTCGGGGAAGTTCCCGGGCGAGCGACCGAGATCGAGGGCCGACGATGGGAGTTTCCCTGGTGCGGATCGGGATCGTCGGGTGCGGCCAGGCCGCACGGGTGCATCTCGACCGCCTTCTGGCCGAGGCGGAGGTCACGATCGTCGGCTGCGCCGATCCGGACCCGACCGCGGCCCGGGCACTCGCTGACCGGGCCGAGTCGTTGGGATTGGGTCCCGTGCCGGAGTTCGGGGACCATCGCGAGTTGCTCCGCCAGACTTCGCCCGACGCGCTGGCGATCTTCACGCCGCACCGGCTCCATTATCGAACGGCGATGGACGCGCTTCAGGCTGGCGCGCACGTCTTCATCGAGAAGCCGCTGTCGACCAATCTCCAGGAGGCGGCGGATATCGTCGCACTGGCGCGGGCTCGCGGACGGAAAGTCGGAGTCGGGCACCAGTATCGATTGGCGCCGGCACTGGTCGAAGGGCGCCGGCGGCTGTCCGCTGGCGTGATCGGCCCACTCCGATTGGTGATCGCGACCCTCGCCCGACCCTGGCTGACCGAGATCGGCCGGGCCGAGGACGCCTGGCGGTTCGAGCCTGATGCCGACGGCGGGGGCATCCTGGCGGATGTCGGCGATCATCTCGTCGATGCCCTGCTCTGGACCACCGGCCAGGTGGCGCACGAGGTCGGGGCGATTCAGGACCGGCGCGGACCGGGGATCGACGTGGTGACGGCGGCCGCGATCCGGCTGGCCGACGGCACTCCCGCGACACTGGCGATCTCGGGCGTTTCACCCGGTCCGCTCTTTTCCATCGAGTATTTCGGCGAGCGGGGCCGGCTCCGGGCCACCGACGAATCGCTGGTCGAGGACCGGCCTGGGGCTCAGGCTGTCGAAGTGGCCTTGCCGCCCCCGGGGCGGAGCGTCGACGGCGACTTTATCGCCGCCCTGCGCTGCGAGGGACCGCTCGGATGCCCGGCGGAGGAGGCGCTCGACACGGTGCGTCTGCTGGAGGCCATCGCCCGGTCAGCCGCGACCCGGCAGGTCGTCCGGCTGGTCTAAATTCCGACCGACATTCGGGCCGACCCCAGGTGTGAAGACAGGAGTCATCCCGATGAGTGCCGAGGCTCTCGCGAACGACCAGATACGGGTTGAACCAGACCCCCGAGAGACTCTCAAGGTTATCGGGGGGGCGTGCCGACCATACCCGTGAACTATCGGCCTGAACCTCCCCGGCTGGTACGACTTCGAGTCCATGACCCCGGGTCGGCCGCCGTGGCCGCTCCGGCCCAGGAACCCGCCGGTTTTCGAGACTTGACAGTGTGGCCCCCCGTTGTCTACCACTATGGCTCTACCCTCGACTCTTCCGGGTTCACCAAGGGGCGGGTCGGCCATCCGCGACGAGCGGGTCTGGGGGCGATTCCCCGATGAACTCCCTTGGTTAGAGGACTGATTCAATGATCGATTGTCTGGAACGCATCGATATCCTCGCCCCGTTCGCCGCCACCGAGGACCGGCCGGAGCCCGAAGACGGGCGCGACCGTACCCCGCCCGCCTTCGCCCGACATCCGGAGGAGGAGGGGCCCGCCGACGAGGAATTGGACGACGACGAGGACCTCGACGAGGAATTCGACGACGACGAGGAAGAGTTCGACGACGACGAATTCGATGACGAAGAGGAAGACGAACTCGACGACGAGCTCGACGAGGAGATCGACGACATCGATATCGACGAAGACGACGAGGAGTTCGACGACGACGAGGACCTCGACGAACTGGATGACGACGAGGAAGAGGACGTCGACGACATCTAAGGCCGCGGCGAGCCTCCGACGCCGCCCCTGATTTGACGGGGCGGCCGTCTCGGATCGGCGGATTCCTCGGGCGGTCGCCGTTCCCGCTCAGGGTTCCAGGCCGCCCGAGTGCTGGTCATGCAGGGCCCCATCCCTTATCATGGGAGGCCGGCGCGGGCCCGGCGCGGGCCCGGATGGATGGGAGTGGGGCCCGGCCCGATCGTCGCGGGACGTTCCTCGGCATACCCCCGTCGCGACGCGCGGGAACGGGTAAGATTATGGCGGCACCTTCGGAACGACCGGACGATTCAGCCTCGGAACACCCGTCCCCCGAGTCCCCCAGGCGGCGGCTTCGAGGGCAGGCGCAGCTCGACTTCGAGATCGATTTTTTCGGCCGGCTGCTCGAGCGCGACCCCTGCTTCGTCGACGCGGTACGCGCCCAGGCCGGCAATCTGGCCGCCCGCGGCCTCCACGCCCGGGCGCTCCAGCTCGATCGGAGGCTGGTTCGTCTCACCCCCGACGATCCCATCGCCTGGTACAACCTGGCCTGCACCTACACGGTTCTCGGCATGATTGAACCCGGACTGTTCGCCTTGCAGCGGGCCCTTGAGCTGGGATATGCCCACCACGGCCGGCTCCTCCGCGATCCCGATCTGAAGGCCCTGCGCAGGGACCCTCGGTTCGATCGCCTTCTCCGCCGCTTCGGCATCCGGGTCTGATTCGCGTCGCCTTTGTCGCGATCAATTCGATGGCAATGGGCGGAGGGCGCGCTGACGGCAGTCCCTCGCGCCTCCGCTTGAAAGGGCGACTGTGACGCATCATCGATGGGAGCAGGTCGGGGAGGCCGTCGACGCGATTCGAGCTCGATGGACCGGCGAGCCGAAGGTCGGGATCGTGCTGGGGACCGGCCTTGGGGCCCTCGCCAGCGAGATCGAGGCCGAGGCCACCCTCCCCTACCCTGAGATTCCGCACTTCCCCAGGTCCACCGTCGAGAGCCACAAGGGACAGCTCGTCTGTGGGCGGTTCGCCGGGCATCGCGTCCTGGCCATGGAGGGGAGGTTCCACCTTTACGAAGGTTATTCGCCCTGGCAGGTCACTTTCCCGATCCGGGTGATGAAGGCGATGGGATGCCGGATCCTGGTCGTCTCCAACGCCGCCGGCGGCCTCAACCCGCTCCACCAGAAGGGCGACCTGATCGTCATTGAGGATCACATCAACCTGATGGGTCTCAACCCCCTGATCGGCCCGAACGACGACCGGCTCGGTCCCCGGTTCCCTGACATGATCGAGCCCTACGATCGCGGTTTGCAGGAGACCGCCCTGCAAGTTGCCCGTGAGGCGAACATCGTCGCCCACCGAGGCGTCTACGTCTCGGTGGTCGGTCCTAACCTCGAAACCCGCGCTGAGTATCGGTTCCTTCGCGGGATCGGTGCCGACGTCGTCGGGATGTCCACCGTCCCAGAGGTTCTGGTCGCCGCCCACGCCGGAATGAAGGTTCTCGGCTTCTCGATCATCACGGATATGTGCCTCCCCGACGCGCTCCAGCCCGTCAAGATCGAGGAGATCATCGCCGTGGCGAACGAGGCCGAATCCAAGCTGAGCCGGGTCGTCCGCGGGGTCCTGGAACGCTGGCGATCCTGAACCTCCCACCGGAATTATCAACCACGGAGACACAGAGGCACAGAGGAAGAACCGGGAGAATCACGTTTCGGATCTCTGCGTTTCTGTGGCGATTGGAAATTTTCTCGCCATGGCGCCCACGACCAAGCCCTACAAAGAGACGCTCAACCTCCCGAAGACCGGGTTCGACATGAAGGCGAACCTGACCGCCCGGGAGCCGCAATTTCAGGCTCGATGGCGAGACCAGGACCTCTACGGGCAGCTTCGACACGCCCGGGCCGGCCGGGCTCGCCGCATCCTCCACGACGGTCCGCCTTACGCCAACGGCGAGATTCACATGGGCACCCTCCTCAACAAGGTGCTCAAGGATATCGTGGTTCGATCGATGTCAATGGCCGGATTCGATAGTCCGTACGTTCCCGGCTGGGACTGCCACGGACTCCCGATCGAGCACAAGGTCGTCAAGGATCTTGGGCCGAAGGCCGCCAGCATGGATCACGCCGCGATCCGGACCCTCTGCCAGACCGAGGCGATGAAGTGGGTCGACCTCCAGCGCGACCAGTTTCGCCGGCTCGGCGTTCTCGGCGACTGGGAACATCCCTATTTGACCCTCGACCCGCGATACGAGGCCGGCATTCTCGACGTCCTGGCCGATCTGGTGGAGCGTGGGTTTGTCCATCGCCAGCTCAAACCGATCCACTGGTGCATCACCGACCGGACCGCGCTGGCCGAGGCCGAGCTCGAATACCAGGAAGAGACCACGCCCAGTATCTACGTGAACTTTGAGATGGTCGCCGGCGTGCCCGAGTCGTGGGGTGAAGGCCCCTGGCACGCGATGATCTGGACGACCACCCCGTGGACCCTCCCGGCGAACGTTGGGATCGCCGCCCATCCCGAACTTGCCTATGCCGGCGTCGAGTACACCGACCCAGCCACCGGAAAGGCCGTCCGAACGCTCCTCGCCGCCGACCTCGTCGCGAAAGTCATGGGACTGCGGAAGATCGAGGCGTTTCGCGAGGTCGGCCGGTGCCGGGGCCGCGACCTCGAGCACGCCGAGTATCGCCACCCGTTCCTCGATCGGGTCAGCCCGATCGTCCTGGCCGGATACGTCAGTGTCGAGGACGGCACCGGGCTCGTCCACACTGCTCCCGGCCACGGCTCCGAGGATTACCAGACCGGACGCCTCTATCAGCTCTCGATCCTCAGCCCCGTTGACGAGTCGGGCCGGTTCACGAATGAAGCCCCCGAGTGGATCCAGGGCCAGCAAGTCTTTGCGGCCAATCCGAAGATCGTCGCCCACCTGAAGGAGTCGGGGCATCTCTATCACGAGATGCCACTTGTTCACAGCTACCCGCATTGCTGGCGGTGCAAGAAGCCGGTCATCTTCCGAGCAACCGAACAGTGGTTCATCGCCGTTGACCACGACGACCTTCGCGGTCGGACCCTCAAGGCGATCGACGGGGTCGGCTGGCATCCCGAGTGGGGTCAAAACCGGATCGAGTCGATGGTCTCGCTCCGGCCCGACTGGTGCATCAGCCGGCAACGGTCATGGGGCGTCCCGATCCCCGCACTCGGGTGCAATACCTGCCGGACCCAGCTCATGACCGCGGCGACCGTCCGCCACTTCCGCGACCTCTTCCGCGCGCACGGGGCCGATGCCTGGTACACCCGGTCGGTCGAGGAACTCCTCCCGCCGGATGCCTCGTGCCCAGGCTGCGGCGGAACCTCGTTCCGCAAGGAAGGCGACATCCTCGACGTCTGGTTCGAATCCGGATCAAGCCATCGCGGCGTGCTCTCGAAGGATTTCGAGCTCGGCTATCCGGCTTACCTTTACCTGGAGGGCTCGGACCAGCACCGGGGCTGGTTCCAGTCGTCAATCCTGACAGCCGTCGCCGCCAACGGAACGGCGCCGTTTGAGCACGTCCTGACCCACGGGTTCGTCGTCGACGATAAGGGACGGAAGATCTCGAAATCGCTGGGCAACTACATCCCCGCCTACCAGATGACCAACACCTACGGTGCCGACGTGCTCCGGCTCTACGTCGCCAGCATGGACTACGCCAACGACGTCCCCGTGAGCGAGCGCGGAATCAAGGAGATGTCGGAGGCTTACCGCAAGATTCGGAATACGTTCCGATACTTGCTCGGCAACCTCGAAGACTACGGGCGGTTCCACCCCGAGTCGGTCGACCCGTCCAGCCTGCACGAACTGGACCTCTGGGCGCTCGGTCAGCTCAACGAGGTCATCCGCGACGTCCGCACGGCCTACGAGCGGTTCGAGTTCTACCGGGTCTATCAGCGGGTCTACCAGTTCTGCGCGGTCGAGCTGTCGAGCCTCTATCTCGACGTCCTGAAAGACCGGCTCTATGCCGAGGCGCCCGATGGCCCCGACCGACGCGCTGCGCAGTTCGTGCTGGCGAAACTCCATGACGCCCTGACCCGGCTCCTGGCCCCAATTATCCCGCACACGGCCGAGGAGTCGTGGGACTATCGCCCGGCCGCCGCTGGCGAACGGACGAGCGTTCACCTGACCGAATTCCCCGAGCCCGATCCACGGTGGGACGACCCCGCACGCTCCGCCCGTTGGGAGGAACTCCTCGCGATGCGTGAGCGAATCTTCCTCTCGCTCGAAGGACTTCGCAAGGCGAAGGCGATTGGCAGCGCGCAGGAGGCGAAGGTCCGGATCGCGACCGCGACTCCCGATCGATGGAGTTCCGACCGCGACCTGCTCGCCACGCTCTGCATCGTCTCCGAGGTCGAGGTCATCGAGGATCCGTTGGCGGCCGTCGAGGCGGTCTCGGCCGAGCGGTCGCCGCACGCCAAGTGCGAGCGATGCTGGAACTACCGCCCGAGCGTCGGCCGCCTCGCCGATCACCCGGCGCTCTGTGAGCGGTGCGCGCGGGTCATCGAGGGGATGAATCCTTCGTCGGCCATCGGTTGAGCCCGGAGCCCGAAAGGAGGTCGAGAATGTCGGCAATCGCCCTGCTGGAAACCCCGATCGTCTCGGAACCCGCCGTGGACGAGCCCCTGGAACAGACGTTCTATGAGGTCGTCGATGGACATTGGATCGAGACGCCAACCATGAGCTATTACGCGAGTATTGTGACGTCCCGGCTCAACGGCTACGTCACGCTCCATCTCGAGCAGCAGAACCCGGCGCCGGGGCAGGCCGTTGTCGAGACCCTCTTCCGCATCCCGACCCGGAAGGACGCCAGCCGGAAACGGCGGCCGGACCTGGCGTACGTTTCGGCCGGGCGATGGGCGACCGACCGGCCGGTCTCGCTGCTGGAGGACGCCTGGGACGTCGTCCCGGATCTCGCTGTCGAGGTCGTCAGCCCGACCGATCGCGTGACCGACCTGATGGACAAGGTGCAGGAATATTTTCAGGCGGGCGTCCGGCTGGTCTGGGTGGTGCATCCGATCCAGCGCGTCATTCACGTTCATGAGGCGTGGGATCGGATTCGGGTCGTGACCGAGTCGGGATCCCTCGACGGCGGCGAGGTCCTGCCCGGCTTCCGCCGGGCCATCGATCGACTCTTCGGCCCGGTCGCGGCCGAGAATGGAGCGTCGAACGACCGGCCGGGCGGCCCGGTTTGAAATCGCGCCCTCGGCGTTCATAATGGAGAGGAGATCGATCGCCCAAACTCCCCGGGGAGGCCCCCGCTTATGGTCGTCGCGCCGAGGAATCCCCCAATCATCGGGCCGCCGATCCGGCTGGCGGTCTGCGTCTCGGGCGAGGGAACAACTCTCCAGAACCTCATCGAGGAGATCCGGGCACGTCGGCTGGTCGCCCAGATTGTCCAGGTGGTCGCGAGCCGGCCAAGGATCGGAGCCATCGGGCGCGCCGAGGCGGTCGGGATCCCCCTGGCGCTCGCGAATCGCAACGCGAAGACACGGGCCGAATACAGCGCCTCGGTCTTCGACCCGATCCGACATGGCGGAGCGGATCTCGTGATTCTCGGCGGATTTCTCTCGCTGCTCCAGATCCCGCCCGACTACAAGGGACGGGTTTTGAACGTCCATCCCTCTCTGATTCCCGCCTTCAGCGGCGAGGGTTTCTACGGCCGCCGCGTCCACCAGGCCGCGATCGACTACGGTGTAAAGGTCAGCGGCTGCACCGTCCACTTCGCCGATGACGCCTACGATAACGGTCCGATTGTCCTCCAGCGGATCGTGGCCGTCGCCGAGGACGACACCGCCGAATCGCTGGCGGCCCGAATTTTCCAGGAGGAATGCCGGGCGCTCCCCGAAGCGATCACCCTGTACGCGCAAGGCCGGCTCCGCATGGATGGCCGGCGTGTCCGAATCGCTCCACCGGCCTGAATCTCGCCCGGTTCGGAAGATGTGGCCATGTATCTGGATGTTCAGGTCGAGGGTCCGGCGCTCTCTCCTGGATTGGCCTTCGGGCTTCTGGGCACGCCTTTTCTCTCGCATTCCGGGACTCGATCCGATTTCGTGAAGATTCACCGAGGAGGATACTTGACAAGTCCTGACCAAGGACGTAATGATCTGTCTTATGCTATCCACCGGCTCGACATGGATTGGAGTCCGCACGCGCCCGCTCCAGTGAACTTCACTTGCTCTTGGTGGATGCCTGCCGTTGAGACCGGCGGAGTCGGCCAGGTCTCTGTGCCGCTTCTTCCGATGGGACCCGTGTGGATTGGAACGAGTCGCCCCTCCTGAACGTGAGGTTTCGCGAAGACGAAGCGTAGGTTGGAACCAACTTTGTTGCGTTGGCCCTGGGCTCGATTTAGGGGCTCCTCGTGGTCGCTCCGTACAGGATGGCGACGAACTCGAAGGCGATGGCGCCAAAAGGAGAACCGAGAATTGTATCAGGTTATCCAGACTTCTCTGAGGACGGCCCTGGTGACGGCCCTCCTTCCCGTCTTGCTGGGTGTGGTCGGTTGCTCCGGGGGGGAAACGATCAGCAACGCGCCGCCCAGGGCAGAGGTTGTGAAGAAGCGCGACGAGATGCAAAAGGCGACGCAATCGGGCAAACCTGGCAGCAAGGCCGCGGCCGTCCCCGGTCATCGTGGCGGTTGATTCTCTCGACCCGTCGGCCCTGATCCCTGGTCTTTGGTACGGGCCGCTCCTCAAACCGGCGTCTGTCGAAGAGGACGAGAGTCGGCTGCTCGCACCGCTCTCGCAATCTCCGGAGTACTCCGCCCGGCCGTTCTCCCAGCGGAGTTTTTGAGCCCCACCCGTCGACGCGAGATCCTTATAGGGGGGGTTCGACGCCCATTTCTCGCTGAAGTTACCACGGTTCCGAAAACATCTCAATTTGAGGAGGTTTTTCATGAAGCACACTTCGTACCGTTCCGGGTTGTCCCGGGGCTTCACGCTGATCGAGCTTTTGGTCGTCATCGCCATCATCGCCGTTCTGATCGCCCTGCTGCTGCCGGCCGTGCAGGCGGCGCGCGAGGCTGCTCGCCGCGCCCAGTGCACCAACAATCTCAAGCAGCTCGGCCTCGCCAATATGAACTATGAGAGCGCCAACGGCTCCTTCACCCTTGGCTCGTACATGATGACGCCGATCAACGGCGCGGCTCCTCCAGGCGACCCGGCTGCCAGGCCTTGCAGCGGCCGGCACGAGGCGAGCATTCTCATCCGGCTGCTCCCGTTCATGGAGCAGTCCCAGTTGTTCAACGCGTTCAATTCGAGCGTTCACTTCGACACGGCCCCCAACTCGACCGTGACGATCACCGGTCTCTCGGCGATCTGGTGCCCGAGCGATGGCAAGGTCTCCCAGCTCTGGCAGGGTGACGACGGCTACGGCATGCGATTCACCAGTTACAAGGGGAACGCCGGAACCTGGTTCACGCCGGGCCGGTATCAGGATCCCACCTGCATGGGCGGTGCTTTCGGCACGCTCATCGGCCAGGCCAACGGCATTTTCTACTTCTACAGCAAGACAACGATTTCGTCGATCACCGACGGTACGAGCAACACGATGCTCATGGGCGAGTATGCCTGGGGCAAGGTGACGCCGGGCGAAGAGGTTTGCTGGGGCTGGTGGAGCTCGGGAAATTACGCGGATACTCTCTACACCACGCTCTACCCGATGAACCCCTTC
>DAHZZC010000714.1 GCA_027435495.1 Planctomycetales bacterium | reverse complement strand
CCAATGACTACTCGCTGATCCTCCAGACCGCGCTTTCGATCGGCCGGCCGATGCCCCCGCCCTCGCTCCCCAGGATCGCCAAGAACCAGGGCATTCAGGCGAACACGAATCACATCAAGACGACTCTCCGACACCCGACACTTGTCGGGACCTACCACTTCCACACTCACGTGCAGATCGTGACACCCTCGGGTGAGGTGGTCGGGACGGCCAGCGTCCGCAGGAATAACAATTACCGGGTGAAAATCAGCACGCTGCTGAATCCGGGGATCTATCAGTTCCGAATCCGGGCGTACGACACGGCCGGAAATCTCAGCCGCGTCAGTCCTGTTTTCCTGGTCAAGATCCAACCGAAGCCGGCCCACGCGAAGTAACCGAGACCGGATCCCGAGGCGAGGCCAGGGGCCGAGGACGCAACCCCTGGCCGATCAGGATCGACTCCCCCAGTCAATCCCCGATCGATCCTTTTGGCTTTCTGCTGGGATCCGAGGGCAGATTGACTTGAACGTCGGCCCTCGGTTCCCAATAATGGTGTTTTGCGCCCGGCGCTGTCGGGATCCCAGTTGCGTCCGCGGGGAGTTCGAGGATTCACATGAAGGTCAAGACGCGTCATCGCAAGAGCTACAAGTGGCGGAAGAAGGCGGACAGTTCCCCGGTCGCGAAGGGGCGGCGAGCCAAGATCCACGGCAAGCGCAACCCCCGCAAGGCCAAGCGCGCCGGGGGACGCGGACTCTGATCGAGTCCGCCGTGCTCAAGGGCTGGATCGACCGGGTGAAATCGGCTCACGTGCGGTGGCACGAACCCGGTGATGCGGTCTGATCGGCCCGGATGGGCCAGGCTCCCTCCTGCCGAGCCCTCATCTCCTCGGGCCGACGGCTCGCCGGGAGGCTCGACCGCCCCCGAAAACCCCGGGCGGCCGAGTGTCTTCTGTTCCGGGCTCCTGAAGCGCCGACCGCCTCCACTCACGGCCTCCGAGCGATCGCCCGACGAAGCAGGTTCTGCGTGATCCGCTGAACGCGCTCGTCGGGGCCGTGAGGTCGCGACCAGTGCGACCAGGGGAGAGTATGACCAGGGGGCGAGGAAAGCCCCTGGGCCCAGAAAATCGTCGAGGCGTTGAAGACAAAATTTCCCTTCGGGCCGGGGTAGCAGGTGGCGGTCCAATGTTGCGGCGTCTGGCCGCTGACCCAGGCCGTCCCACTCGCGACAACTTCGAGGCCATCGAGCTTCGGCGGATCGCCGTGGTACTCCCAGCCGACAAGCCCCGGAATGGCGTCTCCGGACTTCACGCCGGTGCCCTCGAAGATCCAGTGATCGGGCCGGCGGATGATCCAGTCGCCACCGCCGTTGACCGGCTCAATGTTCCGGGCCCCCATGAGCAGCCCCTCGTCGGGACCTCGCTCGGGGAAAGGACCATGCTCGGTCTGCCTTCGGCGAGCGTAGTCGTTCTCCGCGCCGTAGGGTCCGCCCCGGAAGATCGTTCGATCGGGCCGACCATCACTCGACGGCCCGAACGGCGTGACCCAGCAGATCGTATTGCCGGAGAGAAAGAGCAGGCTGACGCCCTCGTCTCGCATCCGCTCGACACTCCGATACTGGCGAATGTCCCAGTATTCATCGTGCCCGACACTCACGAACGCCTTGCATTTCAGGCCGCGGTCGGGCGAAATCATGTCATGATTTGAGCAATAGGCAACATCGTAACCGTGTTGCTCGAGCCAGTAGGCGAGCGGGAATTCCAGGGGGAGGAACTCGCCGGAGCCGAACGTGAGTGGGTCGTTGACGACCGCCTGATGCTGGGCCTCTCGGCCATAGGGCCGGTCGAAACTCACGTGGGCCCAGGGCCCCTGACCGTCCCTGGGGTGGGTGTACAGGGAATAATTGTCGGGCCAGCGGTTGTACGCCTGCCAGGTATTGTCGGAACACTGAAAGAGGATGTCGGCCGGGCGGTTGTCGCGGACGATGAAGAGGATGTAACTCTGCCAGTAGGGCTCGTCGTCGCGGTTGGGGACGGTCGTGAGCCGGCCGAGATAGACCCCGCTGAGCCAGTCGGGCGGGATGGTCAGGCGGAGGGAAGGTTCCCAGTGGCACTCGTGGATATTGCCTGCGCCGGGCTTCGGGTCGGGCTGCTCCTTGCCCTCGATCGGGCCGAGCGTCTGGACGAGTCGGGCACCTCGTCCGCCGTAATACCCCATTCGAAAGATTTCGACCCGGAAGGATCGAGCGGGTCGGGTCGAGACCATGAACTCGATGGTCTCGCCGGCAGAGACGCTCGACTTCGAGGCATAGCCCTCGATCCAGGGGGTTCGGAAGCCGGCGCGATCGGCCCGGACGCGGGTGAGTTGCCAGTCGGTGGCGCCGGGCCTTGCGTTCTCCGACGCGATCGGACCGTTCGAGGCGAGATCCGTCGGACTCTGGCCGAGGACCGCGAAGACCAGCCACGACGGCAGATGAAAGACCATGTGATCGCCTCTGAGGACTGGTTGTTGGAGTACCGGCGCGGAATCAGATCCCGCCGATAATTTTTGCCCGTCCGACCCTGGAAATCGCCTTCATGAAGGCCGCGGTGCGGAGGGAAACATTCTTGCGCTCGGCCAGGTCGCAGACTTCGCGGAAGGCGTCGACCAGCCGGCGTTCCTCCTCGCGCTGGACCTGCTCGATCGGCCACCGGAAATGCTGGAGGTTCTGGACCCACTCGAAATAGCTGACGACGACGCCGCCGGCATTGGCGAGGACGTCCGGGACAACCGGGATGCCCCGTTCGACAAAGACCTCGTCGGCCTCGGGCCAGGTTGGCCCGTTGGCCGCCTCGATAATCAGCCCGGCCTGCACCGCCCGGGCGAGGTCGCGATCGAAGACCCCGCCGAGTGCGGCGGGGATCAGGACGTCGACGGGCATTGTCAGGAGTTGCTCGTTGGTCGCGGCGTCGCCTCCCTTGTAGCCGACGACCTTGTGCGAGACGCTCACGTGCCGGTCGAGTTCGGCAAGGTCGAGCCCCTCGGAGTTGACGATGGCGCCGTAGGCATCGGAGACCGCGACGATCTTGCCTCCCATCTGGCCGAGGAATCGAGCGGTGAAGCTGCCGACATTGCCGTATCCCTGGATGGCGAAGGTC
>DAHZZC010000713.1 GCA_027435495.1 Planctomycetales bacterium | reverse complement strand
TGATCCCGCTATCGACGATGTAGAGCCGCCGCTCGTCCGGCGAGAAGGCGATGCCGTTGGGGAACGTCATTTCCTTCGTGAGAAGGGTGACGGTGCCGTCGATCGAGAGGCGATAAACGCCGTTGAAGTCGAGCTCCTTCGCCGGATCATCGTTCTTACCGAGGAGGCCGTAGGGCGGGTCGGTGAAGTAGAGGGCGCCGTTCGATTTGTAGACGCCGTCGTTGGGACTGTTGAACCGCTTTCCCTGATAACGATCGGCAAGAGTGGTGAAGGTTTCGCCGTCGAGCCGTGCGACACGGCGGTCGCCGTGCTGGCAGAGGACGAGCCGGCCCCTGGCGTCCATGATCAGTCCATTGGAGCCTGGCTCACCGCCGCGGGGCGTCGTGCCGGTGTATCCGCTCGGCTTGAGGAAGACGCTGACACCCTTGCCGTCCCGCCACTGGAAGACGGTATTCATCGGGACGTCGGAGAAGAGCAGGCGTCCCTGGGCGCGGTCCCAGACGGGACCCTCGGACCAGTCGAAGCCCTCGGCGATCCGCTCGACTCGGGCTTCTTTTGGGACGAGTTGATCGAATCGCGGGTCGAGCCGCTCGATCGTGCCGAGCGTCGGTCGGTCGGCCTTCTGGGACTGTGCAAGGGCCGAGGTGTTCAGGCCGAGGACGAGGAGGGCCAGGGCGCCGATCGTCGACAGCCCGGGAGAGAGTTGCGGTTTCATGGGTACGGGTCCGGTTCTGGGGATGGGTCTGGCGGCCGGGGCCCTCGCGGCCTTCGGCCATTTCCCCAGAGGTTATCCGGCGCGGGGCAGCGGGGCAACGGGCGACGTTCAGGCGCCTCGGGCGAGGATCGGCGAGCGGGCCGGGTCAAGCTCGTCGAAGCAGTCGAGCAGGGCTCGAGCGGAGGCGTCCCAGGTGAACCGAGACGATCGGGCGATCGCCAGGCCAGCCAGCCGATCGCGGCGGGCGGGATCGGCGAGGAGTTCGGCGATCGACCCGGCGATCTGGTCGACGTCGGTCGGGTCGAAGAACAGGCCGGCCTCGCCGATGACCTCAGGGAGCGAGCCGGCCCTGCTGGCGATCACCGGGGTTCCGCACGCCATCGCCTCGACGGCTGGCAGGCCAAAGCCCTCCAGCAGCGAGGGCTGGACCAGGGCGTAAGCCCTCGAGTACAGGAAAGCCAGCTCGGCGTCGGGAACGAAGCCGGTGAGGATCACCCGGACGGCCAGGCCGAGGCGATTGATCGCCTCTCGAATCGCCGGAATACCGGAGTGAAAGACGTCCTGGAGATCGCCGGTGAGAACCAGGCGGGCGTCATCGGATGCTGAGCGTGCGAAGGCCTCGATCAGTCTCGGAAGATTCTTGTGGGGGCTCAGTCCGCCGACATAGAGCAAGAACCGATCGCCGGGCGAGAGTCCGTATCGTTGAAGGATCTCGGCGGATTCGGGACCCTCGGGGCGCGGGGTGAAGATCGGGTCTGGCCCCTCGGTGATCAGGCGAATCCTCGAGTCGGGCCGACCGAGCCAGCTCTCAATGGAACGCCTGGAGGCCTCGGAGACCGTGACAATCCGGTCGGCCCACCGCACGGCGGCCGTCTCCTTGAGTCGCCAGGCGATCCGACCGGCGAACTTTGGGAAGACCAGTTCGGGATGCTCCAGCGGGAGGGTGTCGTGCATCGTCACGATCAGCCGGCCGCAGTTCCAGACGGGGAAGAAGCTATAGGTCGCCGGGAAGTACATGGCGTCGAGGCCCCGCCGCGCGACGGCCCGCCCCATCGCGAGCATGTCGCCGAAGCGACGGCGTCCCTGGGCCGAGGCCGCCCGGCTGGGCGCCTCGCCGACCTCGACCACGATTCGATCGAAGCCAGGCGGGATCTCGACCGCCTGGGCGGAGGGGGCGTCGACGAAGATGGTGAAGCGGTGGGGCGTCGCCTGCCGCGCGACCGCATCGACCAGCCGACGCGCAAACCGACCGAAGCCGCGTCGGTTGGAGAGGCAGCTCCCGTCGATCCCGATTCTCATGGCCGGTCTCCCGGTCGGGCAACGCTCCCGGCGCGTCGGGTGGGTGTGCTGGCCTCGCGAGTGCCCTGAAGGTGCGGCGCGGGGACCGCGGTTCGGTCGGGTCGAGTGGCCCGACGGCCGAGGCGGCCGAACTGCCAGTAGGTCATCGCGATCACGACGGAGAGTCCGCAGCACACGTAATAGACCAGTTGAAGGGCCAGGCCGGCGGCGGCGAAGGCCCACCCCTTGCGCCGGGCGAGGAAGGCGAAGAACGCCCGGTTCAGGCCGACGATCGCCGCGAGGCCGCCGACCGAGATCGTCCCGGCGAGAGCCGCCAGGGAGACGGTGGGGGCCAGCGGGGCGATGGCGGCGGCGATCCCCGAAATGCCGGTGAGGGCGACGCAGAGCTTCTGGGTTGCTCGGACGTTCAAATCCGTCTCGACGATCCGCGTCCGCTTGATCAGGAGCATCCAGGGGACGCCTCGGCGGAAAATGTCGGTGCGGACCATCTCGGCGAGGGTCCACCGCTTCATGTGGGTCGCCAGAACGTCGCGAGCCAGGACGATCCGGTGCCCGGCGCGAGTGAGTCGATAGCCGAGCTCGATGTCCTCGATCGCGGGCCTGGGGTAGAGCCGCGGGTCGAAGCCGCCGAAGTCGAGGAAGAGGTCGCGTCGGATCATCCCGCAGCCGGTCCAGAAGGTGTGGACCGGTCGGACGTCTCCGTCGAACTGTCCCTGCTGGTGGACGAAATGATGGAGGAGATTTCGATACTGGCTGACGACACCCGGCGCGGCTGGATTGTCGTCATACGAGCCGAAGAGGGCCGCGAGTGCGGGATCGGCGTGGAAGCGGTCCAGCGCCCGGGAGAGGGCGTCGGGGTGAACGGCCACGTCGGCGTCGAGGAAGAAGACCAGGGGGGCGGAAGCTCGCTGGGCGCCGAGGTTGCGGGCCGCGGCCGGCCCGTGTGCCCGGTCGAGCCGAACGACGACCGCCCCGGCTCGCTCGGCGACGCGGGAGGAATCGTCGGTCGAGCCATCGTCGACGACGATCAGCTCAAAATCGGCCGCGCGCGAGTCGCGAAGCCGACGGAGGCACCGCTCGAAGTCGCGGCCACCGTCGCGGACGGGGACCACCACCGAGAGCGACGGCCTCCGCGGCCCCGGGCTCGCCGGACCGGCGGGGACATCGTCCATGATACACCCTCGCCCGTCAGAACGGGCCGCGTGCCGGAATGCGTCTCCGTCCTTGGGATCGCCCGAACACGCGCCCGCGACCTACAGCGACGGAGCGGGGCGATCACCTCGCCGCGTTCTCGTCGAGCAGCCTGGATCTCGGCCGCATCGTCGCTATACTGTCGCGACGTGCGGCGGGACTGTAGCCGGAACCCTTTCCTCTGTCAACGCGGCCCCCGCAGGGTCGCGATCTTGCCGACACTGTCCGGACAGGGCCGGTCCAGTTGTGTTTCGGCCATCCCCCGATCTCTCCTGCAGGAAAAGACGCGAGGTCTCGAAGCCGAACGGACGGCGCATCCGGCGCCGGCCCGGTAACCCGCGCGGAATCCTCCGTCATTCGCAAGAGCGAGGACGTCACGGCGCCGATCAACAATCCTGTCCCGCCGCGCGGGAAGGGCGGCCAAACCGCCGCCTCGCGCCGCCGAGGAGACTGATCGTCTCATGCTTTTTAGCTCACCCCTGTTCCTGTTTCTGTTCCTGCCCCTGGTCCTGGCGACGTATTTCCTCGCTCGGGGCGCCGGCCGGAACGCGGTCCTGCTGGTCGCCAGCCTGGGCTTCTACGCCTGGGGCGAGGGGCGTAGATC
>DAHZZC010000712.1 GCA_027435495.1 Planctomycetales bacterium | reverse complement strand
AATGAGTACGCCCAATTCCCCGAGGACGAGCACGAGAAAGACCTGGAGCGGCACGTGGCGCCGGCGCTCCGCGGGCACATGAAGGACTGGCTCGGTGCGATTGCGTCGCGAAGCCGTCCGGTGGCCGACATTGAGGAGGGGCACATCTCGACGGCGAGTTGCATCCTGGCGAACATGGCGATGAAGCTCGGCCGGACACTCACCTGGGACCCGCACCAGCACCAAATCGTCGGCGATGACGAGGCGAACCGGATGCTCGCCCGACCGTATCGTGCACCATGGATTCACCCCGGGCAGAAGGTGTAAACGATGATCCAGGCGAGTGGTTGATCGCTTTCGGCCCTTCATTCCGCCTCGACCCATGAGCGATGCATTGTTATGATTGTTGGAAAGGTGCCCGCTTCGGTGTGATCACGGCGGGCGGGCGATCGGGGGCCGGGAGACTTCCGCCGTCATGTCCAGTACCTTGCGCGAGGATCTCGCCTCGCTCCGAATCGAGCGAAACGGGAGCACGTCCGTTGCTCGTCGCGAGCCGATTGTGGCGATGCGCAGGCCGGTCTCGCCGACGCGCGGGCGTCGGGGCGGGGGCCTGCTCCGATGGCTTTCCTGGCTCCTGTGGGGCGTTCCGCTCGGGCTCCTGGCCGTCGCGGCGTCGTTCGGCTACGAGCAGTACGATAAGATGCGCTCCCGCCCCGAGGTCACTCGGGGGCTGGTCCAGCGGATGACCTCCGGCGAGGCAACCAAGCTGCTTAGCGCGACTGGATATCTCAAGTCGCGATCGCAGGCGATGATTGGTACGAAGATTCCCGGCCGGGTCGAGCGGATGTATGTGCAGGAAGGGATGAAGGTCCACAAGGGCGACGTCCTCGCCGTGATCGAACATGACGAGATGCTCGCCCTGCTCGCCTCACGCGAGGCTCAGCTTCTGAAGAACCGGGCCGAGCTCGACGAGGCCGAGACCGAGGTCTGGGCTCGCGAGCGAGAAGAAGGCCGCGTCACCCGGCTGCACGCCCAGCGCAAGGCGACGCAGGAGGAATACGAAAAGGCCGTCGCCGAGCTGAAGAAGGCCCGGGCCCGGAACGCCGCGATCGGCGCCTCGATCCGGCTCACCGAGGCTAACCTCCGCGAGATCCGGGCAACCATCCATTCGATGTCGCTCTACGCACCCTTCGATGGGACGGTCGTCGAAAGACAGGGCGAGGAGGGCGAGATCATCACGCCAAACGCCATGAGCTCGGCCCTCGGGCGAACGGCTGTCGTCACTGTCGCCGATCTCGCCCACATGGACGTTGAGACCGACATCTCCGAGAACCTGCTGGCGCGGATCGCGATCGGACAGCCGGCGGAGGTCTCCGTCGGCGCCGTCCCCTCGCGGCGGTATCGCGGGCGGCTCCGGAAGATCCTCCCCATGGGCGACCGGACCCGAGGGACCGTCAAGGTGAAGGTCGAGATTCTCGACCCAGACGACCGCCTCTTCCCCGAGCTGGCCGCGACGGTCCATTTCCTCCCGAGCGAGTCGCTCCAGACGCCCGACGCCGGGCGGTCGTACCTCTTCGTGCCGAAATCGGCCCTGTTCCAGGAAGGCGGGCACGATTATGTCTGGCGAATCGCCGAGGGAGACCTCCTGCGCCGGTGCCAGGTTGAGGTTACAAGCAGCGGCGACGACCTGGCCCGCGTCGAGTCGGGGCTGAAGTACGGCGACGCGGTCGTCCTCAACCCGATCAAATCCCTGCGCGAGGGGGAGGCCGTCCGCGTCGCCCAGTGACGCCGGGCGCGCCAACCTCCCGCATCCCGAAAGGCCATCTCGCATGGGCGCGGCGTCATCAATCGAGCTCCGCAGCGTCTCGAAGGAGTACCACCGCGACGCTTTCACCATCCCCGTACTGGTGGATCTTGATCTCTCGGTGGCCGAGGGAGAATTCCTGGCGCTGATGGGCCCCTCTGGATCGGGGAAGACGACTCTTTTGAACCTCATCGCCGGGCTTGACCGCGCCACCCATGGCGAGGTGATCGTCCACGATCAGGACCTCGGCCTCCTGAGCGAGGCCCAGATCACCCGGTGGCGGGCCGACAACGTCGGCTTCATCTTCCAGACCTATAACCTGATCCCGGTTTTGACCGCGGCGGAGAACGTCGAGCTGCCGCTTCTGCTGACCTCACTCTCGCGCAAACGCAGGCGGCAAAACGTCGCCACGGCCCTCCGGATCGTCGGGCTCGAAGGCCGCGAGCACCACTATCCCCGGCAACTCTCCGGCGGCCAGGAACAGCGGGTCGCGATCGCGAGGGCGATCGTCACCGACCCTTATCTGCTCGTCGCCGACGAGCCGACAGGCGACCTCGACCGTACCACGGCCGGAGAGATCCTTGATTTGTTACAGTTACTCAACCGAGAATTCGAGAAGACGATCGTGATGGTCACCCACGACCCGCTCGCGGCGCTCCGGGCCAGTCGGACGCTCCACCTCGACAAGGGGCGGCTGGTGAACGACGTCATACAGGAGGCGCGCGTCCCGGCGGCTTCCTAACTTGAAATACCTCCACTACATCCTTCGGAACGTCCGACGCAATCCGGTCCGCACGGCGCTGACGGTCGCGTCAACCGGGATCTGCCTGTTCCTGATGATGATCCTCGTCTCGTTTTTCGCGATGAGCGACGAGGTCAACACCGGGTCCCGGGTCCACAACCGACTGGCAACCCTCAACGCCAACGGGTTCGCCGGCGTGATCCCGATCGCGAGGGTCAAGGAGGTTGCCGCGCTCGACGGTGTCGAGGCCGTCACGCCATTTAGCTGGTACGGCGGGAAATATAAGGACGAGGTGATGCCGTTCGCGATGTTCTGCGTCGATCCCGACGCCGTCTTCCGCGTCCTGGAGGAGCTCACCATTCCGAAGGACCAGCTCAACGCCTTCCGGAAGAACCGGGACGGCTGCGTGATCGGCCGGAAGCTGGCGAAGGAGCGGAGGTTGCAGGTGGGCGACCCGATGCCGCTCAAGGGGGATACCTATCCGGTCGACCTGAACCTGACCATCCGAGGAATCTACGACGGGCCCAGTGATCGTGATTTGAGGATGTGTTTCCTCCGGTACGACACCTTCGACGAGGCCTTCCGGCGCGTGGCGGCGTCGTCCGGTCGCGACGTGAGCCAGTTTGCCGGCAATGCGGGGATGATCTTCACGAAGTGCAAGAATGCCTCGGCGATGCCGGCGGTGTCCCGGGCGATCGACGACCTGTACCGGAACAGCGACTATCCGACCCGGACGCAGACCGAGGAGGCGTTCGGTAAGATGTTCGAGGAGATGATGGGCGATCTCCGCGGGATGATCCGGCTGATCGGCCTGGCGGTGGTCTTCTCGCTGCTCTGCGTCGCGGGGAACGCGATGGCGATGGCGATGCGAGAGCGGACGACCGAGGTGGCCGTGCTCAAGGCGATCGGCTTCGACCGCGGCCGGATCCTCTTCCTCGTCCTGGCCGAGTCGATGCTGGTGGCCGGGTCGGGCGGAGCGCTCGGGGCGCTGGGGTCCAAGGCGCTCTTTGCCTGGGTGGACATTTCGCCGTACACCGCCGGGTTTTTACCGTTCTATTACATCCCGTGGAGCGTGGCGCTTCAGGGACTGGGGATCTCGCTCTTCATCGGGTTTGCCAGCGGCGTCGGACCGGCTGTCCGGGCGGCGGGCCTGCCGGTGGTCGACGGGCTCCGGAGGGTCGTCTGAACGGCCATGATCCCGCTCAAGTACAACCTCCGGAACCTCCGCGTGCGCTGGAAGACGACTGCGATGACCATGCTCGGAACGGGCCTGGTCGTCTGGTCGGCGTGCCTGCTCTTCGGGCTGGTGGACGGGCTGGAACATAGCCTCAAGATCTCGGGCGAGCCGCTGGACCTGATCGTGATGCGTCCCGGCTCAACCAACGAGACGACGGGCGGCTTCGAGTCGTCGAAGGCCGACCAGCTCCTGACCCTCCCCGGGATCGCGCGCGACGAGGCGGGCCATCCGATGGCGGCGGAGGAGATCCTGAACATCCCGATCGCCGTGCGTGGCGACGGGTCGCGGACGAACGTGATTGTCCGGGGCGTGCAGCCGGCTTCGCGTCGGCTCCGTCCGGATTTTCGGATCATCGAGGGCCGCGACCTGGAGCCCGGCAAGGGGGAGTGCATCGTCAGCCCGGCGACCTCGAGGCGGTTCCGGGGCGCGCAGATCGGCGGCCGGCTCGACTTCGGCGATCGCGAGGCGTACCGGGTCGTCGGCGTCTTCACCGCGGGCGGCAGTTCGGCCGAGAGCGAGATCTGGGCCGACTTCCAGGACGTCGTCCGGAACACCGGCCGATCGGGCTCGGTCTCGTGCGTGCAGCTCCGCGCCGCTGATCGCGCGGCGTATGACAAGCTCCGCGAGGCCATCGAGGGCGAGGCCCGGTTCAAGCTCGCCGCGATCCCCGAGCCGGTCTACTTCCAGAACCAGAGCCGATCGGGCGTCTTCCTGAAGGGGGCCGGGACGCTGATCGCGGTCCTCCTGACGATCGGCGCGATGTTTGCCGCGGCCAACACGATGTTCGCCGCGGTCAGCACCCGGACCCGGGAGATCGGGACGATGCGGGCGCTGGGCTTCTCGCGCCGGGATATTCTGATTTGCTTCCTGGGGGAGTCTTTGATTTTGTGTGCGCTCGGCGGTGCGGCCGGCGTGCTGGCGGCGATCCCGCTCAACGCCTGGACCTACGAGACGAGCGATTTCAACAGTTTTGCCTCGGTGATGGTCGCGTTCTGGCTCGGTCCGACGGCGCTCTCGGTCGCGATCGGGATGACGCTCGCGATGGGCCTCTTCGGCGGGATGATGCCGGCACTCCGGGCAGTCCGGCTCGAAGTCATCGCGGCGCTCCGGGAGCGGTGAGAGCCGTTTCGTCGGGCCTTGGCACAGCGGCCCTTATGTGTGGACGACTTTGCCCAACCGTCCCCAGGCCCGTCGCGGCCTGATCTCCAGGTCGTAGGCCCAATCGTATTCCCAATTCTCGCTGTACAGGCCCTGGCCCTTCCTGCGGACTCTTCTTACCCACCGACGGCGGCGGTTCAGCACGCTGGGCTTCAGGTAGTAGCGAGGGCTTCTCTTATGCCACTTGCATGGGTAGATCAGCGGGTAGCCGCCATTCGTAAGGATCTGCTTGCGGAGCCTGTATAGCGCTATCTGGATCGGATCACCCGCCTCGACCTCAATCCGAATGCCCATTCCTGTGCGTCTTGCGGCTGACGCGATGCCGTTGAAATCTGGCCTGAGAAATCGTGCGTGGCATACCGGGCCGTCCAGAACCCTCGACATTCGACGAGGCATTCCATGACTGACTTTATTCGCACGATATTCAACGTGATCGATCTTCGCAAGTCTTCCCTTCGATTTCCTCAGGCGTCCGCATCGGAGGCCCGGACGAAACGGTGATTCGCACACAGCGAGGGTGGGAAAGGTCAGGCAACGATGTTTAAGGTTCCCGATTTCTTTATTCCTCTCCGCGACCCATTTTCGCCTCACCGATCGTCCGGCACCTACCTCTCAGGGGCAATGATGGCTCATTCCGATTCGATCGTGGAACCGCCCTGGGCTTCCTGTTCCTTCAGCAAGGATTCAACGGCTTTGCTGAGCGCCTCGCCCCGCACATCCTTCTCCCGGATCACTCCCTTCGCATCGAGAACGAACACAGCCGGGATTTGCTGGATATGATAGCGATCCGCGATCTTTCCTGAACGCGGAGAGCCGTCATACCAATTCGGCCAGCCGATCTTCTCTCTGGCCAGGACGGCCCTGGCGTTCTCGATCTTGTAATCGCAGTTGACGCCGAGCAGGGCGAAAGACTTCCCCTCCAGGCTCCGAGCCAACTCCCGCTCGTGGGGGATCTGGGCCATGCATGGCCCGCACCACGACGCCCAGAACACGAGGGCGACCACCTTACCCCGATAATCGCTCAGCTTGAACCGCTTGCCCTCCACGTCCGTCCCCTCGATCTCCGGCGCGACCCGGCCGATTTCCAGTTCGCGGTGGGCTGCCAACCACCGCTCGGCCCTCTGGCCGAGGGTCTGCTTCTGCTCGGGAAGGGCCGGGAAGTATCTCACGTCGGCGTAATCGGATAGCACCCGCTCGTAGAGAGTCGTGGCCTCGCGGAGGAGGGCCTCGGAATCCGCCCTCAGGACCTCAGTCAGCCGCTCCTTGCCGTATCTCGCTTCGAACTGGCCAGCCATCTTCGGGTCGCTCATGATCTTCGGCAGCCGCGCTCGCGAGGAGAGAATCTCAGCCAGGCCGAGGCAGGCGTGCCCCCGGGAGGTGCGGTCCGGATTCCGTTTTAGGACCTCGCGGAACAAGGAATCGATCCCGGGCCAGAACGAACGCAGAGAGAGTTGCTGGAGGTAGTAGGCCATCTTCGGGCTGGTCGCGAAATCGCGGCGCAGCATGGCCAGCATCTCTGTGGTCTCGGGAGTGGGTCGGATTCGCCGAATTTGAAGTGCATCATAGATGGCGTCTGAAGCGATGGGGCTCTTCGGGTCCTCCTTGGCCAGGGCGAAGAATCGGTCGGCGTACGACGTATGGTTGGGGGACAGCCGCTTGATGACGTCTTGCCTGTCGGCGGCAGTCCTGGCGGCTCGATACGCCTGGAAGAAGGCCTGCTTTTTGGCCGAGTATTCCTCGGCGAGTTGCTCGTAACGTTCCCTGATGGTCGTCGGCGTGCCGGTCGCCTGTCCCCCGAGTACCAGCGCCGATGTTATTACTATAGTGAGCATAATTCAATGTTCCTGGGCGCGATTCTTAAAGGATTGCGATTATGACAGGCAGTCGAGATTCACGGATTCTAACAGATTCCGGCATCTGGATCTTTTGGAGTTCCTCATCTCCTTCTGTTTGAGACGCTCGCCATTTGCGCATTGACACTGAGCCGAGGCCCGAGCGGCAGGTATTGACACTAGACGGGGAATTCCACCTGGCATCCGACGCAAGATCGTGCTGATCGCATTGAAGACAGACGATACTCGCAGGATATTCGTCTTTTACACCCTACGCAAGCCTCATGTCGATTTGCCGGCTCAATAGACCCGCCCCGATCGGCCCGGATCAGCCCGAGAGCGCCTCGGCGATCGACTCGGCGGCCGGGGGATGGATCAGGCCGAAGCATTGGTCGGCGCATTGGCCGTCGACGTGGAGCCGGAGGAAGCCGCCGGCGACGAACGGGCCCGAGAGGTTGGGGATCCATCGTCGGAGGATCGGCGCCCACCATTCGGCCGCGGCCCCGAGGGCTCGCTCCCATCGATCGGGGATCGCGATCACGCGACGCGGACGCCCGGCGATCGTCGCGACGAGGTGCGCCAGGTCGGGATAGCTGAGGTACTCGCCGACGACCGCGTAGCGCTCGCCCCCGCCGCCCGCGAGGAGCGCCCGGCGGTGGGCCGTCGCCAGGACGCGGGCGTCGACGATCGGGATGCCGCCCGTAGGCACCACCACGACCGGGTAGCGCGCCATTGTTCGGACCATCAGCGTCGAGGTCGGCTTCAGGTCGCGCCGGCCCATCACCATCCCCGGGCAGATCGCGA
>DAHZZC010000711.1 GCA_027435495.1 Planctomycetales bacterium | reverse complement strand
CGTCTTCCTCTCTTATTCCCTCTGTGCTCTCTGTGTCCTCTGTGGTGAATCATCCCCGATAAGCCAATAGCATTTGCCCGATTCACCAGGAACACAAAAAGGCAAGCATGGAAATTCCGTGAACCCCCCAATCGTCTTCCTCTCTTATTCCCTCTGTGCTCTCTGTGTCCTCTGTGGTGAATCATCCCCGATAAGCCGATAGCTTTGCTCGATTCAACAAGAACACAAAAAGGCAACTCAATCGTCTTTCTGTTTTATCGCCTCAGTGGTGAATCATCCCCGTGAAGCCGATCGACCCGGATGGCGGCGGCCTTGAACTCGGCGGTGCCGGAGCGGGGATCGGTGGCGTCGATGGTGAGCTGGTTGGTGGCCACCTCGTCGGGGAAATGCGGTGTGAGGAACGTCAGGCCGGGCTTGAGGCCGTCATCGATGCGAACCGGGACCTCGACCCGCCCGCGCCGCGAGGAGACGCGGACGAGTTCACCATCGTGGAGGCCCAGTCGTCGGGCGTCTTCGGGCGAGATGTCGAGGCTCTCGCCTCGCCGCATCGGAGAGGCGTATCCGGATGTTTGCACGCCGGTATTATAGTCGTCGAGCCGGCGTCCGGTGGTGAGTCGGAGCGGGTATTCGTCGGTGAGCCGCTCGACGGGCGGGTCGTTTTCGACCGGGTGAAACGCCACGCGAGGCCCGACGATCGGCCGTTCCCAGAGCCGGGCGTGGAGGAACAGTTCGCCCGGGTGGTCGTCGTCGTAGCAGGGCCACTGCAGCCCGCGCTGGGCTTCGAGCCGGGCGTAGCTCATCCCGGCAAACGGGGGCGAGAGCGATCGGACCTCGTCCCAGATCGCCTCGGCGCTCGGCTCGCCCCAGTCGTGGCCCATCGTCCGGGCGAGGTCGAAGAGAATGCGGACGTCGTCGCGTGCGCCGGCGGGCGGCTCGAGTGCCTTGCGGACCCGCTGGACTCGTCGCTCGCTGTTGGTGACGGTCCCCTCGGACTCGCACCATCCAGCCGCCGCCGGGAAGACCACATCCGCCATCGCGGCGGTCGCCGTCAGGAAAATGTCCTGGACGACCAGGAAATCCAGGCTTTCCAGCCGGTGTCGGGCGAGTTCCTGGTCGGCCTCGGATTGCAGCGGGTTCTCGCCCAGGACATAAAGCGCCCGAAGCTCGCCCTCTCCCATCGCCTCGAACATCTCGGTAATGTTCCAGCCGCGCGTGGGTGGAAGGGCCACACCCCATCGTTCCTCAAACTTCCGCCGAAGCTCCGGCACCTCAACGTGCTGGAAGCCGGGGAACCGGTCGGGCAGGGCCCCCATGTCGCCGCCCCCCTGCACGTTGTTCTGGCCGCGGAGCGGGTTCAGCCCTGATCCATACCGTCCGACGTGCCCCGTGAGCAGCGAGAGATTGACCAGCGCCAGGACGTTGTCCACGGCGTTGTGATGCTCGGTGATCCCCAGCGTCCAGCAGATCATCGCGCGGTCGGCGCGGGCGTAGGCGTGCGCCATCGCCCGGATCGCCTCGGCCGGAACGCCTGTCTCTCGTTCGCCATATTCGAGCGTGCACGACTCCACCGCTCGAGCGTACTCCTCAAACCCGATCGTCGCGTTCTCGATGAACTCGCGGTTCACCAGCCCCTCGGCAATGATCTCGCGACCGACCGCGTTCGCCAGCGCGATATCCGAGCCCACCTGCAGCCCCAGCCACGACTCGGCCCAGCGCGCCGAACTGGTGCGCCTCGGGTCGATCACGAAAAGGCGAGCGCCCTGATGAATCCCCTTCAGCAGATGGTGGAAAAAGATCGGGTGCGTTTCTCGAGCGTTCGACCCCCAGAGCAGAATCACCTCGGTTTCCTCAATCTCGCGGTAGGAACTGGTCCCGCCGCCAGCACCGAACACGGTCGCCAGACCGGCGACACTCGGCGCGTGTCAGGTCCGGTTACAGCTATCGATGTTGTGGCTGCCGATCACGACCCGCGCGAACTTTTGCGCGGTGTAGTTCAGCTCGTTGGTGCTCTTGGAGCAACTGAAAAGCCCGAACGCGCGGGGCCCGTGGCGGTCGACGACCTGACGCAGTCCCCGCGCGGCCACGTCGAGCGCCTCGTCCCAATCGGCCGGGCGCAGCTCGCCCCCGTCGCGGACCATGGGCTGCCTCAAACGAGCATACTTCCTGGTACGAGCGCTGGTTTTCATGATTCGCGGCCGCCGGTTGGAGAGAAGGGCTCGGCTCGACAACGTCGTAGAGTGCCATTCTAACCGATGGGCCCAGCGGCTCAAGCCGGCGCCCCAAGGCCGGCAATCCGCTCGAATCCCGCATAAACATTGAAACGATCCTCGCGTACGAACCCAACCAGCGTCATCCCGACCTCGCGGGCGAGTTCGACGGCCAGGCTCGAGGGTGCCCCGACGGCCGCCAGCAGCGGGATTCCAGCGACGGCCGCCTTCTGGACCAGTTCGAAGCTTGTCCGCCCGCTGACCAGAACGACGGCGTCGTGCAGCGGGACCTTCCCCGCCAGGAACGCCGCTCCAATGAGCTTGTCAAGCGCATTGTGCCGGCCGACGTCCTCACGCAGGTCGATCAGCCGGCCCGAAGCGTCGAAAAGGGCCGAGGCGTGCAATCCGCCGGTCCGGTCGAAGCCGCCCTGCGAGGCCCGCAGGCGCGCCGAAAGCCCCCGGATCGTCGCGGCCTCAACCATCGGCTGCCCGGCGATCGGTCCCACCCACGGATCGACGCGAACCGCTGCAAGCGACGACTTGCCACAAACACCACAACTTGATGTCGTGTAGAAGTGTCGCTCCAGGCGATCCACATTCACGTCGACACCCGGTCTCAGCTCGACCCGAACAACATTCCCGGGCCCCCAGTCCTCGACGCCCGCAACCTCTTCGGGCGCCCGGATGATCCCTTCGGTGAAGAGGAACCCGACGGCCAGCTCACGATCGTGGCCCGGGGTGCGCATGGTTACGGAGACCCCCTGGCGAACGCGACGGCCGTCCCGATCGAAGGCCAGTCGGATCTCCAGCGGCTCCTCGACCGCGAGTTCATCCGGGCGGAGGATGCAGCGGTCTCCCTCCGCGCGCCAGACCGAGACCGGCGCGACGGCGGGATTGTCGGTGAAGTCGGCGTCAGGCGATGGGCCGATCTCCGAATCTCTCTGTCGCTGAGACTTCATCGCCGGCATCTCCGGGGGCCATTGTACCCGATCGGCGCGAATCCGGTTGAACTCCCTGTCTCGCCGGCGGCCGTGCTATCCTTGCGAATATCCATACCCGATAGGAGCCCTCGAATGGACTGGCGCGAACGCATCAGCGTGGACCCGCATGTCTGCCACGGTCAACCCTGCATCAAGGGGACGCGGGTCAGTGTCTCCGTCGTCCTCGACAACGTGGCCGCGGGTGAGGGGGTCGACGCGATCCTTCGAAGCTACCCGACCCTGAAGGCCGAGGATATCCAGGCCGCACTGAAATATGCGGCGGAGCTGGCTCGCGAGAGAGTCGTGGACCTGCCGGGGGCGGTCTGATGCTGTTCAAGACGGACGAGAACATCCCGGTCGAACTGGCCGACCTTCTTCGCCAGAACCAGCACGATGCCATGAGCGTCCTGGATCAGCAGATGGCCGGACAGAACGATTCGCAGATTGCCCTTGTCTGCCAGGCCGAGGGACGAGCCCTCGTCACATGCGACCTGGACTTCGCGGATATCCGGACCTATCCGCCGTCGGACTATCCCGGGATCATCGTTCTGAGACCGGCCCTCCAGAACATCTCCTCCCTGTTGCGGCTGATGAACCGGGCCATTCCGCTGATCGACGTCGAGCCCCTGGCGGGGTGCATCTGGATCATCGATGATCTACACATTCGAATCCGTTGCTCGTGATCGGAAAGCCTTTCCAGGAAGCCAGTAGGAGCAAGGATCACTTCAGGCCCGACGATCCCTCACCAGTCGCGGCCGTCTGGCGGTGGCGTCGCGGGAGGTGGTTCGTCGGGGAGTCGGTGCGAGTCGCGGGCGTCGCGGATGTCGTCGAGGGCGTCCTCGAGGCGGCCCTCAGGTGTCCCGCTAGGTCCAGCCGGGTCTTGATTCCGA
>DAHZZC010000710.1 GCA_027435495.1 Planctomycetales bacterium | reverse complement strand
GGCTCATTGCCATTTCCTCTGGTGCCTGCGATCGGAGTCAAGGAACGCATGCGGAACAGACACTCCTTACGCCGTCGAAGGATTCATGTCTTGGTCTTTCACTCCTGTGCCACCGGACCAACCCACGATCTCCGGCGGAAGTGGCGAAAAATCAACGCGCGGACGATAACGATCGAAGCCGGTTCCATCAAGAATCTAGTCGCGCCCACGTCAGAGAACGGGCGCGGATGGGAAGTCGCCCGGGCGGGATCCGCTACCGCGCATGCCTGCGGCCCCGCAACCTCGAATCACTGCCTCTAGCCTTCAGTCGATCTTGATCTTCGGGACGCTGGCCCCGACGTCCCACGCCGATTACAATCGTCGGATGTCGGGATCGGACGTCGAGAGACCCGGGGGGCGCGGTCGTGATCGAGACGATGGCAGGGTGGTCGATCTGGGCGCAGTCGGCGCCCGATCCCTCGAATCCGGGGGCGGTGGCCTTGCTCGCCCTCCGCCGATGGTGCGGAAGCCTGACGCTCAGCTCCCCGCGATCGGCCCCCGGCTCACACGGCGTCTGGGTCCTGCTCGCGGGATGGGGCCTGCTCCTGGTTCTGGTCCTGATGGCGCAGGGGCCAGGCCGAGCGATCCGGCAGCTTTTCGATATCCCGGGGCACATCCAACTGATTGGTCAGGGCATCCGACGGATCCGGCGATCGGCCAGCGCGGTCGCCATTTTGATCGGCCTGGCCGTCCTCTCATGGACGGGAGCCCAGGCACTGCTTTTCTGGCGAGAGGGCGGCCGCGCCGACCTCCGGGCGCTGATTCGAACCCGATCGCTGGGCGAGCTGGCCGTCGAGCAGGGCGTGCTGGCCGCCGTGACCCCGCTTCGCGACGTCGCCGGCCTCGCCGATAACATGCCGCTGCTGATCGTCGCCGTGATTGCCCTGTTTCGGGCCTCGATTGAACCCCAGGACGACGAGGAACCGGGCCCCGCGACCGGCCGGAGCTTTGGAGGCCCCCGACCGGGCTGGACCACGCTCGCCTGGGGCACCGGCTTCGTCTACATCCTTTACCGGATCGTCGCCCGGCTGGCCGGCAGCCCCGAGCTCCCTTACGGCAATTGCCTCGTCATTGAGACGATCCTCATCCCGCTCGGGATGGCCTTTGTCGACGGCTTTCTCCTGGCCTGGCTACTCGCAACGCTACGCAACGCCGGGCTCGACGATACCGACGAGGTCCGGTTCGCGCCCGCGCAGGCCATCGCACTGATGCCGGCCGCCTCGATCGCCTGCCTCGCCGCCCTCCCGGCTCGTTACGTCGCCGCATTTGTCTTGCTGGCGAACGACCACCTGCCGACCTCGGTTCATTCAACCGAGATCGGCCATTACATCCGATGGCAACTCGGCGACTGGGGCCTGGCGGACATCCAGTCGGCCGCGATGCTCACCGTCGGGATGGCCGGTGCGATCGCCTGGACCCGCGGCGGTTCGGCCGACGCGATCCGAGGATACGGCCGACTTCTCGCCGCCGAGGGCGGCCATCTCCTCGCCGCGCTCATGCTCGCCGGAATGGCCTGCGGAGTGCTTTCCGGGGTGGCGTACGCCGTCGTCCTTCTCCTGCCGCCACAGCCCTGGGTCCTCAACGCCGCCGACAGCTACGCCCACTACGCGACCCTCCCCATCGGCCTCTGGACACTCGCCGCGATGATCGAGCTGGGCGGGCGCTCGCTGCCGGTCGCGCGCCGGGCGCAGAAGGTTCCGCGTCACGTCCCCGACGACGAGGAACACGCCGAGATGAGCGACCCCGAATCGTCCGACCCGATGTCCTCGTTCGCCGCCCCTTCGACCTGATCCAGGCCGATCCATCGATGACCTTATGAGCTTTGACCTTGAAAATCGGTAGGTGCATCGATCGGCAAGCGTGCAACGCACGCATTGAATAACGATCGCGGACCGACAGATACTGTACATACGATTTACCGGTTTTGACCGTCAA
>DAHZZC010000709.1 GCA_027435495.1 Planctomycetales bacterium | reverse complement strand
CCCCCAGCCGAGCGACACTTTAGCGTATTCCGGATTTTTGTCAGCATCAATTCTCACGGCTCTGCAACCGGCCAACCGGCTTGGGATGCTTCATCTGCTTGACGCCCCCCGGGCCCTGTCTACAACGATGATCGTTCTGGGGATAGGATCTTTGTACCATGATGTCTCCTCGATACGGGGTCAGGGCGTCGGTTGCATCGGGCCTGAATCCCCGGGACAAAACCGTCCGCGAGGGTCGCGGGGGGCTGGTGATGTTGACGAGCCCGAGGCACGCGTCCCGTCGTGGTGCAGTCGGTTCGGTGCGTACGGGGAGGCTTCATGTCCGCGACGAAAGAGGTCGTGATCATCGGGGCGGGGCCAGGCGGGCTGGCATCGGCGATGCTCCTGGCCGCGGCCGGGTATCGCGTCAAGGTGCTGGAGCGTCGGGGACGGGTTGGCGGACGGACCTCGGCCATTGCCGAGGACGGCTTTCGCTTCGATCTCGGCCCGACCTTCTTCCTCTATCCCCGCGTCCTGGAGGCGATCTATCGGGCCGCCGGGCGCGAACTTCGTCGGGAAGTGGACCTGGTTCGGCTGGATCCGCAGTATCATCTCGTCTTCGGAGGCGGGGGCGAACTGAAAGCGACGGGCGACATCGAGCGAATGTGCCGGGAGATCGCCCGGCTCTCGCCCGAAGACGCCGCTCAATTCCCGCGATTCCTCTCGGAAAACCGTCGGAAGATGGACCTCTTCCGGCCGATCCTCGAATCGCCTTTCCTGAAATGGACAGACCTGGTCCAGCCTCACCTGGCCCGCGTCCTGCCGACGCTCCGGCCGTTCCATTCGCTCGACGCCGAACTGCGTCGATACTTTCAGGACCAGCGCGTCCGGCTGGCGATGACGTTCCAGTCGAAGTATCTGGGGATGTCGCCGTTCCAGTGCCCGAGCCTCTTCTCGATCCTCTCGTTCATCGAGTATGAGTATGGCGTCTTTCACCCGATCGGCGGCTGTGCCGCGGTCAGCGAGTCGATGGCCGAGGTCGCCCGTGGCCTGGGAGCGACCATCTCGCTCGGCGATGAGGTCAAGGGGATTCGCTTCCGGGGACGTCGGGCCGTTGGAGTGGAGTCAACCTCCGGCTATCACGAGTGCGATGCGCTGGTGATCAACGCCGACTTCTCCCGCGCGATGACGAGGCTTGTTCCCGATCCGCTTCGCCGTCGATGGAGCGATCGGAAAATCGCCCGCAAGAAATACTCCTGCTCGACGTTCATGCTCTATCTGGGCGTGGAGGGGCGGTTCGACGACCTCTCACATCATACGATCTACCTGGCGAGCGACTATCTCCGGAACCTCGGCGATATTGAGAAGCGCCATGTGCTTTCGGAGGATCCTTCGTTCTACGTCCAGAATGCCTGCGTCACCGATCCCGGCCTCGCGCCGGAAGGTTGCAGCACACTTTACGTGCTGCTGCCGGTCACACACCAGCATCCGAACGTGGATTGGACCCGCGAGGCGCCTCACTATCGGGAGGTCGCGCTCCGACAACTTGCCCGGCTGGGCATCAAGAACGTCGAGCGTCGGATCAAGTTCGAGCGGATGATCACGCCGGCCGACTGGGATCAGGGCTTTGAGATCCACCTCGGCGCCACGTTCAATCTGGCCCATACTCTGAAGCAGATGCTCCATCTTCGGCCGAGGAACCGTTTCGAGGACCTCGACTCGGTTTACCTGGTCGGCGGCGGAACACATCCGGGCAGCGGCCTCCCGGTGATCTTTGAATCCGCTCGGATCACCTCGCGACTGATCGGTCAGGACCTCGGCGTGGAAGTTCCGGTCGATGGGACTGTCCCGGCTCCCCCGATGGGTGAACTGCTAATCGTCTGAAGCCGGTCACGCAACCTTGGTTCCAGGACATATGGGAGAGGATCGGGCCATGCAGACCAGGAAAGACGGACAGATTGGTGTGATCGGTGGAGGGCTGGGCGGGCTGGCTTCGGCGTGTGTGCTCGCCGCGCGGGGGTATTCGGTCGTCCTTTTCGAAAAGAACGAATGGCTCGGCGGGAAGGCTGCCGTGCTGGAGGTTGACGGTTATCGGTTCGACATGGGGCCGACGATTCTTCTGATGCCCTCCGTCCTGAAGCGGATCTTCGCCGAGGCGGGCCGCAACCTTGCCGACGAGTTCGAACTGGTCCCGCTCGACCCGCAATGGCGGTCCTTCTTCGACGATGGGACGACGCTCGACCTCCACGCCGACCTGCCGAAGATGTCGGCCGTCCTCAACGAGTTCGACCGGAGTGGGCGGACGACCGACGGCTACGGCCGGTTCCTCGACCTTTCGGAAAAGCTCGACGAGATCTCGCACCGCTACTTTTTCTGGCGGTCGATCGGCGGTCTCCGCGACATGTTCGATCCCTCAACGGCCGCGAGCCCATCGACATTGCAGGACGTCCTGCGGATGCGGCCCTGGAGCACCGTGGGGGCGACGATCCGGTCGTTCGTGAAGGAGCCGCGGGTCGCCCAAATGCTCGACCACTTCACGCAGTACGTCGGCTCATCTCCCGACCTTTCGCCGGCGGTCCTCTGCGGGATCGCCCACATGCAGACCGGCGAGGGAGTCTGGTATCCGAGAGGCGGGACACGGGCCGTCGCCGAGGCACTGATCCGGCTCGCGACCGAGCTTGGCGTCGAACTGAACACGGGCGTCGGTGTTCGCAAGATCGCCCTGGGGCTGTCCGGCGAGGTGGCGGGCGTTGAGACGGACGACGGCCGAATGATCCCACTCGCCGCGGTTGTCTCGAACTCCGACGCCGTCCGGACCCATCGCGAACTGCTCCGCGACCATTCAGCCTCGCGAAAATTCGAGAAGCGTCGGAACTACGAGCCGGCCTGCTCGGGCGTGGTCCTGTACCTGGGTCTTGATCGCCGGTATGACCAACTGCTGCACCACAACTTTGTCTTTTCGCGCGACCCGCACGAGGAGTTCGACGCGATCTACCGGAAGGGCGAGCCAGCGCCCGACCCGACCTGCTACCTGTGTGCGCCAGCCGTTACCGAGTCGGAGGTTGCCCCCGACGGAGGCGAAGCACTGTATGTGCTGGTCCACGCGCCGTATCTCCGACCCGGACACAACTGGGATGAGATCTACCCGCGCTATCGAAAAGTGATCCTCGACAAGCTGGCCCGGACGGCGGGAATGGATGACCTGGAGAGCCGGATTCGCGTGGAGCGTCGGCTGACGCCGGTCGACATCCACGAGCGATATCGGGTCCTGAATGGGGCGATCTACGGCCTGGCGAGCCACGGACGCTTCCACGGGGCCTTCAAGCCGGCCAATCGAAGTTCGGAGGTACCGGGCCTCTACCTGGCGGGCGGGGCGGCCCATCCGGGTCCGGGGATGCCGATGGTTTTGATGTCGGGCTGGATTGCGGCCGATACTCTCGATCGCGATGCGGTTGTCGAGCGGGGGGCGGCGGTGGCGTCTGTTTCCGAGGAAGAGGCCGTTCATGCCCGCTCCCTCGACGGCTGATGCGATCATCAGACGCTCTCCCAGGGTTTTTCGTTTCTTCCGGTGGTACGTCCGGCATTACCTGGCCCGCGGTTTTCACGCCCTCCGGATCTCGCGGACCGGGCCGATGCCGGATCTTCCGGATCGGCCGGTGATCGTGGTCCTGAATCATGCCTCCTGGTGGGACCCGCTCGTCGCGATTGCGCTGACGAGCGATCTTCCGGGGCATCGCGTTCATTATGCCCCCATCGAGTCGATCGGGCTGGCTCAGTATCCCTTCTTTGAGAGGCTGGGATTCTTCGGGATCGACACGAGCACGCGGTCGGGCGCGGCCCGGTTCCTCCGGACCGGGCTCGCGGTCCTTGAGCGACCCGAGGTCATGCTCTGGATCACTGCGCAGGGGGCTTTCGTCGACCCCCGCGACCGCCCGATCCGGCTCCGGCCCGGGATCGGGCACCTGGCCCACCGACTCTCCGATTCGGTGGTCTGGACGCTCGCGATCGAGTATCCCTTCTGGAATGATCGATGTCCTGAGGCTCTGTTGCGGTTCGGTCGTCCGATCGCAATCTCGGACGGCTCAACGGCCCGCCCCCGCGAGTGGACCTCGGCGATCGAGCGTTCGCTGGAGGAGTCGCAGGACGCCCTCGCGGCGGAGGCCCGTCGACGTGATCCAGACGCCTTCTCCGTCCTGATCGGGGGGACGGCCGGGGTCGGGGGCGTGTATGATGGTTGGCGGAGGATGCGGGCCTGGCTTGGCGGCCGGAAGTTCCGCTCCGAGCACGCGATCCGGGCGGCGGAATCGACCGACGATCGCGAGTTCCACGTAATCGACGGCCGGAACACCTTCGAATGACGCTCCTCATCCCGTTGCTGGTCGCCCTCTCGATCACGTCGGCGCTGATACCGGCGCTCCTGATGTGGTCCAACCTCCGAAGATTCCTTCCGCCCCCGCCGCCAGCAACGGGACGTCGCCCCTCGATCTCGGTATTGATCCCCGCGAGAGACGAAGGGACGGTGATCGAGGCGTCGGTTCAGGCCGCGGCGGCGAGCCGGGATGTCGAGGTCGAGGTGATCGTGCTCGACGATCGATCCGAGGACACGACCGCCGCAATTGTCCAGGAAATGGCCAGGCGCGACCCGAAAGTGCGGCTCGTCCACGGCAAGGATTTGCCGCCCGGCTGGTGCGGGAAGCAGCACGCCTGCTGGTTACTTGCCCACGAGGCCCGGCATCCCTACCTGGTCTTCATCGACGCGGATGTCCGGCTGGCGCCTGATGCGCTGGCCCGGCTGGTCGCCGGGATGGAGGAGTCGGGGGTTGACCTCCTTAGCGGCTTCCCTGGGCAAGAGACGGTCGGTCTGATCGAGAAGCTGGTCATCCCGCTGATGCACTTCATTTTGCTCGGCTTTCTGCCGATCGCCCGGATGAGGCGGAGCCATCGGCCGGAGTTTGCCGCGGGATGCGGCCAGCTCTTCGTGACCAGGCGCGAGGCCTACGACCGCGCCGGCGGTCACGCGGCGATCCGGCGAACCCTCCACGACGGCATCCGATTGCCGAGGGCCTATCGACAGG
>DAHZZC010000708.1 GCA_027435495.1 Planctomycetales bacterium | reverse complement strand
ACGCATGATGAAGCGATCCACGAGCGGGCTCCGGCCAGTCCTGGCGACGTTGCTCCTCGTGGGGACGGCCGCGACGGCTGCTGGTCAGGCGATGGCGCCTCGTCCCGCGACGACCCCCGCGCCCCCGCCAGCGATGCCGCCGGTCTCTACTGAGGATCGGCCGACGATCCCCGCGCCCCGGGCGATCTTCCCGACCCCGATGACCACTCCCGGCGAGAAGCCCGGGGCCGGGAAGCCCGAGGCCGAGGTTGTTCCTCGGGTGATCCCGCTCGGTCCCGAGGCCGATGCCCAGAGTCCGGCCGTCGTGCCCCCGCGTCCCCGAATTGTCCAGTTTCCCCGCGATGCTGGAGGGCTGGTCCCGGTTCGGCCGAGTGTCGCCATGCCTGCACGCAACGATCGTGAGGTTGTCCACGACATCAATAATCTGATCGAGGCCGTCAGCGATCCCGAGGCCGAGATCGGCCTGGTTGAGGGGCAGTCGCGGGTTCTCCAGACCCGCCGCGTCCTGAGCCGGATTGTGATCTCGGATCCGACCGTCGCCGATGTTGAACTGCTCAACGACCAGCCCGAGTCGAGGCTCTGGAACCTTCGGGCGGTCCGGTCGGGCTCGACCACGATGACGCTCTGGGACGAGACCGATCGGCCCGTGACGTTCCGCATCCGCGTGACCATCGACACGCAGGACCTCGAGGCGCGGATTCGACAGGCATTCCCCGGCGCGGATGTGAAGGTCCGGCAGGTCGGCGCCCAGATCATTCTCGACGGCCAGGTGCCCGACTCCAAGACGATGTCCGACGTCTTGCAGGTCGTCTACACCACGCTGACGATGACGAGTCCGCTTTATCGTGGTAGTTCCGGCGGAGGCGGAGGCGGTGGCGGTGGCGGTGGCGGCGGTGGGATGGGTGGCGGTGGTGGTGGGATGGGCGGTGGCGGGAGCCTCTCCGGAAGGGCGGGGATGGTTCTGGTGAACCGGGTGACGGTCCCGGGGCCGAGGCAGGTCTTGCTCCACGTGAAGATCGCCGAGATCAACCGAAGCGCGACCCGGCAGGTCGGCGTGAACTGGCTGTATTCGCGGGGACGGTCGATCATCGGGTCGTCGATCGGCGGGGCTTATACCGGGGGAACGGTCTCGTCCAACACGTCCACCCTGATCCGGGGCGGGGCCACCGCGACCGGATCGGCCGCGCCCAATGCCAACACCACTCTCTTCGGCGTCTTCGACTCGGGCCACTTCTCGCTCTTCATCGAGGCGCTTCGGACGAACGCGCTGGCGAAGGTTCTCGCCGAGCCGAACCTGATGGCGATGGACGGTCAGCCCGCCCGATTCCTGGTCGGCGGCATCTTCCCCTACCCGGTCCCGCAGAGTAGCTCCATCCCGGGCGGCACGGCGGTCGTTACGGTTCAGTTCCAGCAGTTCGGCACCATCCTGACGTTCGAACCGCACATCCTCGCCAATGACGTGATCCGGCTGGACGTCGAGCCGGTCATCAGCGAGCTGAATTACGGCCAGACGACCACCGTCAACGGCGGGATTGTCCCGTCGATCACCCAGCGCGCCGCGAGGACGATCGTCGAACTGCGCGAGGGGCAGACCCTCGCGATCGCCGGTCTGCTCCAGCTTTCGACCAATGCCACGACGACCCGTATCCCCGGCCTGGGCGACCTGCCGATTGTCGGCCCCTGGTTCAGCGGCGATTACATCGAGTCGATTGAAACCGAGACGATCATCCTGGTGACGCCCGAACTGGTCTCTCCGCTCGACAAGCCCGAGGTCACCGAGGCGCCCGGCGATCGCGTGATGCAGCCGAACGACCCGGAATTCTTCCTGCTCGGCCGGATGGAGGGGAAGCTCGGGCGTGAGTTTCGATCGACGATGGGATGGCAGGACCCGCTGAACATCATGAAACATTTCCAGAGCGAGCAGCACTGGGTCGTCGGGCCTCACGGATATTCGGATTAACAGAGGAGCGAATCATGCCTCCCCGGTTTTCGAGGATCACCCGCCGGTCTCTCGCCGCGATCGCCGCCGCGATCCTCGCCGGCGAGGCGGGCGCGCAGCCGCCGTCGCCTCCCGCGGGTCAGCCGGTTTGCCAGCGTCGCGGACGACTGCACCGGATCTGGCACCACACCGCCCACACCTTGCAGGACGACTTCATCGGCTATCCCGACACGTTCAACGAGCCGCCGCTGGGCGCGTATGTCAACCGGCAGTTCGCGGTGCAGGTCGCCAAGGCCGACACCCACCGATTCACCGTCTACCGATCGGATTTCCTCCCCGGAACCGAGCTGTTCTCGCCCGTTGGGGCCTCTCGATTCAACCTGATGTATGCCCGGCTCGCCGGATGGCCTGGTCCGATTGTCGTCGAGTGGACCCCGGACCATCCCGAACTCGCCCAGCAGCGGCGCAAGGCGATCCTGACCACCCTCGCCGCCGCCGGGCATCCGATCGCCGAGGACCGCGTCGTGGTCGGCCCCTCGCGTTATCCGGGTGCCATGGGAACCGAGGCGACGAACGATTACAACAATTTGATGCTCCGGATGCAGGCGGCGTCCGGGGCCTTCCCGCCGACACCGAGCTTCTCGGCACAGATGGGACTCCGATGATCGAAAAGGGCACAGACATGCAAGATCCCGAGAAGAACCCCCGGCCGATCCGGAACCGTTTCCGGGTCGGACTGGCGGTCGCCTGGGTCCTGCTCGCGGGCGGTTGCGTCCACACGCCCCGGACCTCGCCCGACTCGGTGCGCGCCCGTCCGACGACCACTCCGCCGATGCCGCCAACCGTCGCCGGCCGGGACGGCGTCCCCACGGGCACCGTCGATCTGAATCGGACCGTCGGCGAAAACACCACCTTCCACTCGACGCCGACCGAACGACAGAAGTTTCAGGTCCACATCGATTTCGGCAAGGTCTTCGAGGGGCAGGCGAACCCCGATCGCGCCTTGCAGGAATACCAGGACGCGCTCAAGGTCGCCGAGTCGCGTGCCCATCGGAGCGAGCTGACCGTCGCCGACGAGGCGCTCGCCCATCGCAAGATCGCCAATGTCCTCGACCGATCCGGCCGGTTCCGCCAGGCCGAGCCGCATTATCAGAAGGCGCAAAAGCTCGCGCCCCGCGACCCGAAGGTCTGGAACGACTCGGGCTACAGCGCCTACCTTCAGGGTCGATGGGACGAGGCCGAGCGGTCGTTCCGGACCGCGATGAAGCTCGCCCCCGGCGATGCCCGAATCCGGACCAACCTCGGCATGACCCTCGGCGCTGCTGGGAAGTCTCAGGAGGCGCTCGGCCTGCTGAGCGCCAACGATGGCGAGGCGGTCGGGCACGCGAACCTCGGCTACCTGCTCGCCTCGACCGGACAGAATCAGCAGGCCCGCCAGGAATACCGGGCGGCGCTCGCGATGCGTCCCGATTTGCAGCTTGCCACCCAGGCGCTGGCGCAGCTTGACCGGCAGGAGCAGGGAAATCCCGTCGAGCGTCCGGAGACCGCGATCGCCCAGAACACCAGGCCGCTTCCATCGGCCCCGGTCGATGACGAGGTCGTGCGGACGTCGGCCCCGCCGATCGTCAACCTCCCGATCCCGCCTCCGCCGCCGTTGCCTTCGGCTTCGGCTTCGGCTGATCCAAACTGATCCTCGGGCCCGGTCCGATCCGGTCAATCGCGGCCGTTGGGGGCGACGAGGGGGTCGTAGAACCTCGGCCGGCGGTCGCGAATCCGGTTGATCTCGTGACGACCGGGGACACGGACCAGGTGTTTCTGTCGGGCGATCGCCGGGTTGACCTCGGCGAGGAGGATCTCCTCCGAATCGCCGCCGGCCTTCGCCAGGACGCGTCCGGTCGGATCGACGATCGAACTGCACCCGATGAACCGGAACCCGCTCTCCTCGCCGACGCGGTTCACGGCCATCGCGTAGACGGTGTTCTCCATCGCACGGGTCGGCATCTGGTGCTCGGCGGCGCATTCCGAGTGGGTCGGCCAGTTGGTCGGCAGTACCAGAAGGTCGGCGCCGAGGAGCGAGAGAATCCGGCCGCTCTCGGGGAACGTGCCGTCGTAACAGATGTGCATGCCAACCCGGAGACCGCCGGCATCAAGAACGGCGAACGGCCGATCGCCCGGATTGACGAACATATCAATGCCCAGGTAGGGCAGGTGAATCTTTCGATAGGTCCCGACGACGCCCGAGGGACCGGTCAGGACACAGGCGTTGAAGAGGCGCGATCCGTCACGCTCGAGCAGGCCGAAGATGGCGTGGCACCCTCTCTCGGCGCAGGTGGAGACCACCCTTTGCACCTCGGGCCCGTCGATCGCGACGGCGTGGGCCAGGCCCTCTTCGCGGCTGGCGAAGCCGTAGCCGGAGAGGGCGCACTCGGGGAAGACGACGAGGTGCGCCCCTGACCCGGCGGCCTCGGCCAGGCGATCGACGATGACGTCGAGGTTCTGGTCGAGCCGGCCGAGCTTTGGGTTCATCTGGACGCCGGCCACCCGGAAAATCGTTGGGGATTCCAAGGTCGATTTACCCCAGCTTGATCGTGACGGTCTTCAGTTCGGTGTAATGCTCCAGCGCCGCCTCGCCGTTCTCGCGGCCCTGGCCTGACATCTTGAACCCGCCGAACGGGGTGTTCGAATCGACGACGTGGTAGCAGTTGACCCAGACGGTGCCCGCCTTGACCTTCTTCGCGAAGAGGTGGGCCTTGTCGAGGTTGCGGGTCCAGATGGCGGCGGCGAGGCCGTAGTTGGTCCGGTTGGCCCGATCGATGACCTCGTCCACGCCCTCGAACGGCAGGACGCTGACGACCGGCCCGAAGATTTCGTCGCGAGCGATCGCCATTTCGTCCCGGACGTTGTCGAAGATGGTCGGCTGGACGAAGAACCCGTCGGTGCCGACGCGCTCGCCACCGGTGATCAGCCGGGCGCCTTCCTTCTCGCCGAGATGGACGTAGTGGAGGATCTTGTCAAGCTGCTCCTGCGAGACCTGCGGGCCCTGTTCGGTCCTGGGGTCGAGCGGGTCGCCGATGAGGCGGCCCTTGGCCTTCTCGGCGAGGCGTTCGACAAACTCCTCGCGGATGCTCGATTCGACAAAGAGCCGGCTGCCGGCCGTGCAGCACTGGCCGCCGTGGAAGTAGATCGCGTGGAAGGCTCCGGCGACGGCGGCATCGAGATCGGCGTCGGCGAAGACGACGTTGGGGCTCTTGCCGCCCAGCTCGAAGGTGGTGCGCTTCAGCGTATCGGCGGCGGCCTTCTGGATGATCCTGGCGGTATCCACGTGGCCGGTGAAGGCGATCTTGTCGACGTCCGGGTGGTTGACAATCGCCGCGCCGGTGGTCTCGCCCATGCCGTTGAGGATGTTGATGACACCGGCCGGGAAGCCGGCCTCCTGCGCCAGTTCGGCCATTCGGAGGGCGGTCAGCGGGGTCTGCTCGGCGGGCTTCATCACGATGGTGTTGCCGCAGGCGAGGGCCGGGCCCCACTTCCAGGCGAGCATCAGCATCGGGAAGTTCCAGGGGATAATCTGGCCGACGACGCCGACCGGCTGCCGGAGCGTGTAGCAGAAGATGTTGCCGCGGACGGGGATCGTCCGGCCCTCGACCTTGTCGGCCCAGCCGGCATAGTAGCGGAGCGTGTTGCAGACGCCCTCGACGTCTCCCTTGGAGTCGGCGATGGTCTTGCCGCAGTTGAGCGATTCGAGCGCCGCGAGTTCGTCGGCGTTCTGCTCGACGAGGTCGGCGAGGCGGGCCATCAGCCGGCCGCGATCAGCGGCGTCCATCGTGCTCCAGGGGCCCGATTCGAGCGCCCGACGAGCGGCACGGACGGCCCGGTCGACGTCCTTCGCTCCCGCCGCGGCGACACTTGCGATGGGCTGGCCGTTGGCCGGGTTATAGGTCTCAAACGAGCCGCCGTCAATCGGGTCGACCCAGTGGTTCTCGATGAAGAGCTGCGTCCGCCGGATCTGGGGCCCGGCCGCGGGCTTCGCCGTCTTCTTCGCCGTTGTGGTCGCCATGAGCGTCGTTCCTTGGTGAAGATCGGGAGGAGGGATTTCGTCGCCCCGGAGGAGGTCATGGTCGTCGCGCAGGAGGGCGATGTCAACCCCCCGCGAATCCCGGGAGCCGACCGCCCGCTTGCCCCGGACGGCTCGCTCTCCCCACAATGGGGCCTCGAATGGAACCGATGCCGATCCCGCCGCGATGAGGGGCGACCGCCATGAATTTGCGATTCCTCTGGCCGATGCTGCTGATCGGGTCCCTCGCCAGTGCGAGGGCCGCGGAACCGACGTTCGAACGCGTGATCGGCCCCGAGGTTCCGACCGGTCCGTACAAGCACCCGGCCTGCATGGCCGAGCTGGATAACGGGGACCTCTACCTCGTCTACTACGGGGGCGCCGACGAGTACGCGACGGATACCTCGGTGTATGGCCTTCGGCGCCGGTCGGGCGAAACGAAGTGGTCGGCTCCGGTCCCGATCGCGCACGACCCGTTTCGATCGGTCGGCAACGGGGTGATCTGGCAGGCCCCTGATGGGCTCGTCTGGCTTTTCTACGTGGTTCGGTACGGCGAGACGTGGTCGACGTCGAGGATCCAGTTCAAGGTCTCGCGCGACCGGGCGGCGACGTGGTCCGACGCCTCGGTGCTTTCGATGGCCGAGGGGGACATGGTCCGCGGCCGTCCGATCGTCCTGAACAACGGCGATTACCTGCTACCGATCTACCACGAGACGGGATATGACCCCGAGAAGGTCGGAGCGGATAGCACTTCGCTGTTCCTCCGGTTCGATCCCCGCCAGCGGGTTTGGACCCGGATGGGGGCGATCCGATCGGCGAACGGGAACATTCAACCGGCGGTCGCGCAGCTCGACGACGGTCGGCTGGTCGCCTACTGCCGGCGCGGCGGCGACTACGACCCGAAGACGATCGGCCACATCGTCCGCTCCGAGTCGCGCGACGGCGGCCGGACATGGTCGCCGGGCACCGATTCCGCCTTCCCGAACCCGAATGCGGCGGTCGACTTCCTGAAGCTCCGGAGCGGTCGATTGTTCCTCGTCTACAACGACAGCATGACGGGTCGGACTCCGCTGACCGTCGCCCTCTCCTCCGACCAGGACCGAACCTGGCCGAGTCGTCGCAACCTCCGCGAGGGCCAGGACGACTTCGCCTATCCGATCGCCTTCCAGGCCCGCGACGGACGCATTCATGTCGTCTACACGTCCAGGCATCGAACCGTCGTCAATCACGCGGTCATCGACGAGAACTGGATTCTCGAAGGTCGATGAACCGTCAAAATGTTGAATCCCTCGCGAGATAACTGGG
>DAHZZC010000707.1 GCA_027435495.1 Planctomycetales bacterium | reverse complement strand
CAATCTATGCGAGAGGCGATTCTTTCACAAACTCTGAGTGCCGACCGATTGTCTCGTCCGCAGTTCGGGAGGGATCGCGAACACAAAGAAAAACCCATCTTTGAATCCTGCCTGACATGCGACCAGCGATTCAGCGAAGTGTGAACCACTTCTCAGACCCTCCGACTCGCTTCGAAGTCCTTGACGAGTTGCCTGTTTGCGAACCACGTGGCAGAATGGGGAAGGTCCCGCCGGTTCGGGCTGCATTCTCGGAGTGCGGCCCTCATCGCGATGAAGGCCGCCGGACGGAGCCGGACGGCCGGTTGGCAGGACGGTCCTTCGGACCGGGCCGTCCGCCGCGTGCGACCTCGGCGCCGGGCCTCCGGCGCCCGGACCGGGACGATGACGGCCGGCACTCGCTATCCAGACGATCCAAGATGTCTCAAGTGATCCTGATCCGCCCCGGCGCCACCCTTTACGACGAACAGAATCGCGTGCAGGGCGTTCTCGACATCCCGCTGAGCGAGCAGGGATGTTGCGAGGTCGTCCGGATGGCCAGGGAGATTGCCGAGAGCCTCGGTGATTCCCCACTGGCCGCCCTGTACAGCGGCCCAGGCGAGAACGCCATCCGGACCGCCGAGATTGTCGGAAAGGTTGTCGGCGTCCGGCCGAAACGGATAAACGAGTTCAGAAATCTCGATCATGGCCTCTGGCAGGGGCTCCAGATCGACGAGATCAAGCGGCGGAACACCCGGCTCTTCCGCCAGTGGCTCGATGATCCGGCGACGATATGCCCCCCCCAGGGCGAGACCGTCGACCGGGCGATGGATCGGATCAAGGGGGCCTTCCGGCCCCTTCTTCGGCGGCACCAGGACGAGGCGATCGGGCTGGTCGTCGGCGAACCGCTCGCCCGGCTCGTCGCCTGCTACCTCCGGGGCGAGCCAAGAGTCCAGCTCGACGAGCGCTGGTCGTGCTGCGAATTCGAGTGGATCGAGATCGCGGCGGTGCTCCTCAAGAACGGCACCGCCTGAGGCCGATCGATCCCGGGCCTCTCGACTTACGACCGGGCCTGAGCGAGCCTCGGGTTTCGGCGATTGAGGATGGATGACGATGGATCAGAAGGAAGGACGATCGGGCAAGTCCTGGCACGGCCAGGCCGAGACGAAGGGTGTCCCGGTCGGGGTCTTCATCCGATGTGACGGCTGCCAGGCCACGCTCTTCCGCAAGCATGTAGCGCAGAACCTCTGGGTCTGTCCCGATTGCCAGCATCACCTCCGGGTTTCGGCCGTCGATCGGATCGAGCAACTCCTCGACAAGGATACCTTCGAGGAGTGGTTCATCGACCTCCAGCCAGGCGACCCGCTCGGATTCAACGACCGACGGCCCTATCCCGAGCGCGTTCAGGCCGAGCAGGCCCGGACCGGCCTGAAGGAAGCGGAGATCGTCGGCCAGCGCTTCATCCGGGGCATCCGACTCGTCTTCGGCGTGACCGACAGCAACTTCATCATGGGGAGTATGGGATCGGTCGTCGGCGAGAAGCTGACCCGTGCCATCGAGGAGGCGACTCGTCAGAAACTCCCGCTCGTGATCGTCTCGGGCTCAGGCGGCGGCGCCCGGATGCACGAGGGGATCTTCTCGCTGATGCAGATGGCGAAGGTCTCGACGGCGCTCGGCCGCTATCATGACGCCGGCGGCCTCTACATCAGCGTACTGACTCATCCGACGATGGGGGGCGTCGCGGCGAGTTTCGCCTCGCTCGGCGATTTTATCCTCGCCGAGCCAAAGGCCCTGATCGGCTTCGCGGGCCCACGCGTGATCGAGCAGACGGTCCGCGTCCAGCTTCCGGCCGGCTTCCAGACAAGCGAGTTCCTCCTGGATCACGGCTTCGTCGATCGGATCGTCCACCGCCGCGACCTTCAGAGCACGATCGCGCAGCTCATCGACTACGCGACTCCCTGATTCTCTCAGATGAGGACGCTGGCCACCCTCGGCCATCCTGCCCGAGCATCTCCAGCAGGAGATTGTGATGGGGGTAGGGATGGCCGCAATACTGGCGGAAGGCCTCGGCCTGCTCGACACCGATCTCGACGCCCCGGACCGAGCCCCACCGGCTTTGTGACTCGAGATACTCGTCGATCCCGTGCTGCCTGAGCAACCAGTCACGCTGGCTGGCGTGGCAGGCGAGCATCTCGCGCTTCGTGGCAAAGACGCGCGAGACGTCCACATGGAAGTCGACAGCCACCCGGTTCCCCTCGCGATCTCGGCCTTCGAGCGGGTCGACGAAGTAGAGATGGGGGATACTCGCGAGCGGCGGGGCAGGCTCCCACTGGCGGGTCACGTAGTTGGGACAGGTCGCCGCGAAACAGGCGTCGCGGACGAGCAGGCTCGTCATCTCGTGGTCGGCGATGTAGTCGAGCGGCGGGGCCGTCAGAATGAGTTCGGGGCGGGCGCGTCGGATGGCCTCGGTCACCCGTCGTCGGGATTCGTCATCGTTGAAGATGGCGAGGTCGCGGAACTCCAGGCAGGTGTAAGCCGCGTCGATGAGCGCGGCCCCCGCGCGGGCCTCCTCGCGTCGGATTGCCGCGATCGCCTCGGCGTCGTGGACGGCGCTCCCGCAATCGCCGGGGGTCATCGTCGCGATCGTGATGTGATGCCCGGCCTCGCTCAGCAGGGCCAGGGTACCCGCGCACTGGAATTCGATGTCGTCGGGGTGGGCGTGGATGGCGAGAATCCGGTAGAGCTTGGACATGGGAGGCTCCGTGGCGGACGATACGACCGTGAAGGCCGGTTTTCCCCGATGGTCGATCGGGCCGTCAACCCGTTCTTTGGGAATTCCGGAAAAATGTTCTCGCGTGCGCTAGACAACCACTGTACATTAGCAACCAAAGAGTCAGTACGTGGTTGTGTCCGCGTACCTCCTTCACACGGGGTGAACGGCGACCGACTCTCCGCGTCCGAGTTCCCCTTATCTGGAGGCGTGCCATGGCCGATCTGGATTCCTTGACTCCCCGGCAACGGGAAATTTATAACTTCATCCGCAGCAAGATTCAGGGACGTGGTTACGGACCGACGGTCCGTGAGATTGGGCTTCACTTCGAGATCAAGAGCCCCAATGGCGTGATGTGCCACCTGAAGGCGCTCCAGAAGAAGGGGCTGATCCACCGCGAACCGAACATGTCACGCGCGATCCAGCTCCTGGAAGATCCGGTCAACGCACAACAGATGGGGTTGAAGCTCGTCGGCCGGATCGCCGCCGGGGCGCCGGTGGAGGCAATCGAGCAGACCGACGAGGAACTGACCTTCACGGAGTGGGTCGAGCCCGGCGACAAGTTTGCCCTTCGCGTGACGGGCGAGTCGATGATCGAGGAGCACATCGCCGACGGCGACTTCGTGATCATCCGGAAGCAGGAGCAGGCGCGCGACGGTCAGATTGTCGCCGTTCGCGACGAGGACGGAGAGGCGACCCTCAAGCGTTTCTACCGAGAGAAGCACCGTATCCGCCTGGAGCCCGCCAACAAGGCCATGAAGCCGATCTTCCGCGATCGGGTCAACATCCTTGGCGTGCTGGTGGGGGTTGTCCGAAAATACTGAGAGGTGGAACCTCCCCGATCATCGCAGGCGAAGGATCTGGCCATGGCGACCGCGACCGCGAACGAGAACGGCCTCTCGCGTGATTTCGTCCGACTCTACACTGACGGCGCTTGCAGCGGGAATCCAGGCCCGGGCGGATGGGCGTACATCCTCGACCATCCCGCCTCGGGCCAGGCGACTCAGGCCTCGGGCGCCGTCCCCGAGACGACCAACAACCGGATGGAGTTGATGGGCGTGATCGAGGGCCTCGCCTCGCTCAAGCGCTCCTGCGAGGTTGAACTGGTCACCGACAGCCAGTACGTGGCGAAGGGGATCAGCGAGTGGATGCCGAACTGGAAGCGACAGGGCTGGATGCGCAAGGAGCAGGGCCGGCCCAAACCCGTGATGAATGTCGACCTCTGGAAGCGGCTCGATGAGCTGCTGAGCCAGCACCGGGTCAAGGTGACGCACGTGCTGGGGCACCGCGGCCATCCCGAAAACGAGGCCTGCGACCGGATGGCCGTCGCGGCTTACAAGGAATGGATTCGCGAATCGAAGTCCTGAGAACGGGTCGGGTGTGGCGTTCCCGACAGGAAGCCGATGATCGATTTGCCGGAGCTTCATCGCTCGCTCTGCCGGGAATACGGGGCCGCTTTCACGCCCCCGGCGGCCGGCTCGCGCCTCGGGATCGCGTTGCAGACCCTCGGCCGTCTGCCGCTTCACGGGCTGCGCGTCCCGGAACGCGGCGGGGCCAACGGCTGGTATCTCTGGGCCGGCGAGGATGCGAGTGAAGATCCCGAGTTTTATCAACCGCTCTGCGTCGAGCACCTCGTGGAGCTCTGCCCTATCGTCCTTCGCTTCCTCGCGCTACCCGCGGGCTGGCGATTCTTGACCGATGGCTCGTATGTCGATGTCTGGCAAGATTCGCGGCTCCTGGAGCCACATCAGGGGTGAGCCGCACACGCTGCGCCGCTCCCCCGTATGATTCATCGCCGGTGCGCTGTCGGCCCGACCCAATCAACTGTGCTGGAGCTGGTTGATCTTGTTGTAGAGGGTCTTGAGGCTGATCCCCAGCTCGCGAGAGGCGGCGGGCTTGTTGCCGCTGTGCTTCTCCAGCACGGCCTGGATGTACTTCATCTCGATATCGCGGAGGGTTGGGTTGCCGTCCGGGATCTGGAAATGCGGGCCGGTGTTCGAGCCGGCCGCCGATCCCGACGCCGCCTTGCCGCGGATCGGGGCCTGGGTCGGCAGGTGCTCGGGGAGGATCGGTCCGTCGCCCGCGAGGATCGTGGCTCGCTCGATCATGTTGGCGAGCTCGCGGATGTTCCCGGGCCAGGTATGCGACTGGAGAACTTCGAGCGCCTCGGGGCTGATGGTCGCCTGCGTCAGCCCTCGTCGCGAGGCGTAGCGCGCGAGCATGTGCCTCGCCAGTGCGGGGATGTCTCCCTTCCGCTCGCGGAGCGGCGGCAAGAAGATCTCGAACGTGTTGAGTCGGAAGAAGAGGTCTTCGCGGAACTGCTCGTTGGCGACCATCTCGCGGAGGTCGCGGTTGGTGGCGCAGAGGACCCGGACGTCGACCCGGAACGGCTCGTTCTCGCCGACCCGACGGATCTCGCCCGATTCGAGGAACCGCAGGAGCTTCACCTGGACGCTCTTGTCCAGCTCGCCGACCTCGTCGAGGAAGAGGGTGCCGCCGTTGGCGACCTCGAAGAGGCCCTTGCGGTTGGAGTCGGCGCCGGTGAAGGCGCCCTTGCGGTGGCCGAAGAGTTCGCTTTCGACGAGGTTTTCCGGCAGGGCACCGCAGTTGACCGGGATGAACGCCCGATCGGCGCGCTTGCTCTTGTCGTGCATGTTACGGGCGATCAATTCCTTACCCGTACCGGTTTCGCCCAGGATCATGACGGTGGCGTCGGTCGGAGCGATGGTCTCAACCAGGCGGCGGACCTGCTGCATCACGGGCGTCTCGCCGATCATGACCGGAGCGCCCTCAGCGGCCTTGAGCCGGGTTTCGAGGGCGGTGGTCTTGTTCGAGAGGTCGCGGCGTTCGGCGACGCGGGTCAGGATCATCTCCAGCTCGGCCCATTTGCACGGCTTGGTCAGATAGTCGAAGGCACCGGCGCGGAGTGCCTGGACGGCCGTGTCGACGGTCGCGTGGCCGGTCAGCATGATAACCTGGGTGTCAGGGCTCATTTGTCGAATCTGGGCGAGGACATCGATCCCCGTGAGGCCGGGCATTCGGATATCGAGCAGGGCCGCGTCAAACGAGCCGCGTTCGAGTGCGCGGAGGGCGGCGGTGCCGTCGGGGCAGACGGTCACCTCGTGTCCCATCCGGGGCAGTTCCATTTGCATCAGGTCGCGGAGGTGGGCCTCGTCATCGGCGAACAATATTCGCAATCCCCCCTGGCGGCTCTTTTCCATGAGACGGGTCCTCCGTGATGATGCGGTCCTTCCGCGGAGGCCGGGCCGTTCCCATCGGGAATCGGAAGGGGCCGGGGCGGAATCTTGTGGTTTCGGTTCTGTTCAAACGATCGAGGCCGGCTCGGCCCGACGCCGGGCGCCGAGTCTCGACCGACTGGACGGATCATCGACCTCGATCTCGGTCGGGTGGATCGGCAGGCGGACGGTAAACGTCGAGCCCTTGCCTGGCCCCTCGCTGCTGGCGCCGATCTCGCCGTGGTGCTGGTTGATGATCCGGTGGGTGATCGAGAGTCCCAGGCCGGTCCCTTTCCCCTCACGACGCCGGGTGAAAAACGGCTCGAAGATGTTCTCCAGGACCTCGGGCTCCATCCCGCAGCCGTCGTCGGTAAAGGCCATCTCGGCCATTCCCTGGGCGTATCGGGCCTC
>DAHZZC010000706.1 GCA_027435495.1 Planctomycetales bacterium | reverse complement strand
AACAGGGACGAGGAAAGCGTGCTGATCGTAGAGGGCCGCGACGCCGCCCCAGGAGGTGTATTGCGCGAGGAAGACGATCAGGACGTAAAAGGTGGCCACCGGAATCATCGCGAGGCGGCCGAGGAGGCGGTAAAACCAGTGGGAAGGTCGATCGCGGCGCCCCGATCGGGCGAACGCCCATCCGTTGAGGAGGCGAGCCGGCGCCAGGAACGTGACAAAGACCAGGCTGGGAAGCCAGGCGGCCTCCCGGGGAATCATCTCGATCTTGAGGAGATACAGCGGGATCGCGGCCAGGAGCAGGACCATCAGCGAAAACGCGAACGACCAGGGGGCGCGTCGGAATCGCTCCCGGATCGCCCGCCGCGAGAACATCGCCGACGCTCGGCCTTCCAGCGCGTATCGGATCTGGAGGAAAGGCAAGAACGGGACGACAACCGCCAGCAGGAGCAGGCCGGCAATCCCCAGAGGAGGAAATCGGCCGCCAGCGGCGATCAGAACGGCCGGCACGATCAGCCAGGCAAGCGTCCCGACGAAGCCGACCAGCCCAAGCCGGAAGTAATACGGAAGACGGAGCGAGCCGATTGCCGTCCAGAACGACTCTCGTAATTCGGCGTAGAGCCCGCCGGCTCGGAGCTTCCTGGCGAGCCAGAACGGGTGTCCGAAGGGCCAGAGGAAGTGTCGAAGTCGACTGCCCCGAGCGATCGCCGAGAGAATGTGGAACGTGGTCAACCCGACCAGCAGCCCCGCCGCGATCCGCCAGCTCAGGGCCGTACGGCTTCCCGGCGCGATCAGCTCGGCCGAATGCGCCATCCCGGCGACGAACCAGGCGGGCAGAGTCGACAGCCAAAGCCCCACCGCAAGCCGACCGGCCCTCGACGCTTTCCGGACGCCGACAAACCCGTCTCGTATCCGGCCGGTCCGGGCGACCCGGGCCGAGCATTCGAGGAAGTAACCCAGGGTCAGCAGTTGCAGGACCGGGAGCGCGGCGAGCGTCGACAGGCCGACCAGCAGCGAGAGCATCCCGAAGAGCCAGTCCATCCCCGAGCCGATCGCCCGAAGGATCCCGGCCATCGCCGCCCGGATCGCGACGGGCCACGACCGCCTCGCGACCAGGGTGGCCTCGGCGACCGCCGATTCGTCCGCTTCCCAGACCTCTTCCAGCAGGAGATGGTCGATCATGCCCGGTGCTACCCCGTCTCGGGGGACTCGGTTTCATTCCGCGAGACCGACCGCTCCAGTATAGTCGGGTCTTTCTTCCACCGAGACCCGACGAGGCCAGCCATGTCGACCGGACGATTGCTGCGATGGGGCATCCTGGGATGTGCGCGGATTACCCGGAGGGGCCTGATCCCGGGCATCCGCGGGTCGAATTCGGGGACGCTGCAAGCGCTGGCGAGCCGAGAGACGGCCACCGCGCGGGCCTGGGCCGACGAGTTCCAGGTCCCCCGGGCGCACGGCAATTACCAGGCCCTCATCGACGACCCCGAGGTTGACGCGATCTACATCCCTCTGCCAAACGAATTGCATCGGTCGTGGGTCGTCGCGGCGGCCGATGCCGGCAAGCATATCCTTTGCGAGAAGCCAATGGCCCTCGACGCCCGAGAGGCCGCCGCGATGGTCGAGTATTGCCGGACGCGCGGCGTGATCCTGATGGAGGCGTTCATGTGGCGACATCAGCCGAGAACGCTGGAAATCCGGCGGATGATCCGCGAAGGCGCCATCGGCGAGCTCCGCCTGATCCGCTCGTCGTTCTCGTTCCCCATCTCGTCGGGCGACTGGCGGCTCGACCCCGCCCGGGGCGGCGGGGCCCTCTGGGATGTCGGCTGTTACGGGATCAGCACCGCCCGCCTCTTCGCTGGCGCCGAACCGACCGCGGTGAGGGCGTTGGCCCACTTTGGCCCAACCGGCGTCGATCTGACCCTCACCGGGCTCCTCGAATTCCCGGGCGACCTCATCGGCGTGATCGATTGCAGTTTCGAACAGCCGTTCCGATGCACGTATGAGCTGGTCGGCACCGGCGGCTCGATCGAGGTCCCCGACGCCTACCTTCCGCCCGCCGACGGCCCGCCCATCGCCCGGCTCCGTTCGTTCGGATCGGCGCCCGATTCCGGCCCCGACGCCGACGTCGTCCGTACGCTCACCTTCGAGTCGGTCAACCAGTATTCGGCGATGGTCGACGCCTTCGCGAAATCCGTGGAAGCAGGCGCGCCGGTCGACCCAGCCGAGGACGGTCTCGCCCAGATGACGGCGCTCGACCGTCTGCTCCAGGCCGCCCAGTCGAATCGATGACCGGCCGGACCGATCAGAAGAACAACTGGCCGCGGCCGACGGACTCGAAAGCATCGGGGAAGTGCTCGATCTCGGGCGCCCCCTTCGTGTCGGGCCAGACGACGGCGACGATATCGAACCGCCATCGGATTTCGAGCAGATGATGCTTGTGGAGGAAGTGGTTCGCGGCCAGCGTGATCCGGCGCTGTTTCTCGGGCGTGACGGCCTCGGCCGGCTCGCCCCTGCGCCGGGTTTTTACCTCGACGAAGACCAGAACGTCGCCATCGCGGGCGATCAGATCGATCTCGCCCGAGCGGATACGATAACCCCGGGTGATGATCCGGAGGCCCTTGCGCCGGAGGAATCGAGCCGCCGCCCGCTCGCCGCGATCACCGAACCAGCGGTTCCAGGCCGTCGGCGCCGCCATCAGTTCGCCCCAAGGTGGCTCTCGATCTCCTGAGCCTCGGAGCTCCAGCCGCCCGCCCGCCGGTTCTTCTTGAAGAACGCCCGACCGTCGGCGTCCGAGGAGTTCCCGCCGATGACCTTGTCCGGCTTATCCTGTTCCTCGATGGACGACAACTTCGTGGAATCGTCCTCATCCTTGTGGCGCAGGAAGAACTTGTGGGTGTCGCAGCCGGCCGGCACGAGGCCGAGGACGCCCGCGAGAACCATCAGCCAGGGGAATCGACGGAACATGTTCCACCACCTTGCCAGAAGGGACGACCCGCGATCTCACCCGGCCGGTCGAATGGCGGACGACCCGGTCGAGACCGGAAGTCGTCACAGCGGCGGGGGACGACGGCGACGTCGGAAAGAGATGCGGGGCAAAACCTGCCAGAAACGCCCCGGTCTGTCCAGCCCGAGATGTTTTCGAGAATCGACTCCGATCCTCGACAGCCGCCCCGGCCTCGGGATCATCCCAACTCAACATCGGACTTCGCCTGGCGACTCGATCCCCATCCGACCGCCAGCGCCACTAACCCCAGCAGAGGCGCCAGGCCAATGATCGCGAAAACGATCGCGTAGCTACCGGTCTGGTCCTTCACCAATCCGGTGATCGGCTGGAACCCGGCAGCGGCCAGATTCCCGAGCGCCCCGAGATAACCGACGACCAGCCCCGTATGCCGGTCGCTCACCTCCTGCGTAAAGGCAAAGTAGTTTGCCATGTACGCGGCGGTCCCGAACGCCATCGCCGCGAGCAGGACCAGCGACGTCGGAAGATCCCCAGCCATCCCAATCCCCAGCCCGACCAGGATCATCGGCATCGCAATCGACATGACGATCAGCCGGGCCCGACCCGCCGGACGACCAGCCGCGGCCAGCCTTCGCGAGAACCACCCGCCGCCCAGGTTGCCCATGTCGGCCGCCAGAAACGGGATGATGCTGAAGTAATTCCCGGCCGCGAACTTCAGGCCCCGATCGTCGTGCAAATAGCTGGGCACCCAGTTCAACTGAACATGCCAGCAGATGTTAATAGAAACCGAAACGACGACCAGAATCCAGAACCGCGGCGTCCGGACGATCCGACCAAGTCCCTCGGCCCACGAGGCGCCGACGAGGTCCTTCGACGGAATCACGGCCGCGATCACGAGTGGCCCGACGATCGCCAGCGCGATCCCCGCCTGAATGGCCGGCTGCCCGTGGAGGAAACCCAGGGCCGCCACTCCCGACGCCGCCAGCCCGTTCCCGAGAAAGGCCGCGATCACCCAGATGGGGAGCCCGGTGGAATCGGTCTTCTCGACTCTCGGCGCCATCGCCGAACGCAGTTCGCCCCGGACCAGGACCAGCCAGCAGAGGACCCAGACGAAACCCGCCGATCCGACCACAGCGTACGACGATCGCCAGCCGAACCGCGTCGCCAGGTAGGTGACGATGGCCGGCGTGATCAGGGCCCCGACCGCGGCTCCCGAATTAAAAATGCCGTTGCCCAGCCCGCGATCGGCCGGCGGTAGAATTCGTCCGGTCACCTTCAGGGCGACCGGCCAGTTGAACGATTCCCCGATACCCAGCAGGACCCGGCAAGCGAAAAGAAAGCCCAACTCCGGAACGAACGCCGTCAACGTGGCCGCCATCGACCACCAGGCGACCGCCAGGGCGTACGTCCGCCGGAGGTCCCAGCGATCGACCAGGTAGCCCGCCGGAACCTGCAAAAGCGCGTAGGGCAGGTAAAACGCCGCGATCACCCAGCCGAACTCCGCGTTGGACCCAATGCCGAAATCTTCCTTGATCGGATCGCGAAGCAGCGCCACCGCCTGGCGATCGACGTAGGTCAACACGGTCGCCGCGAACATCAGCCAGCAAACGCCCCAGGCCCGGCTGTCGGCTCTCGGCAGGTTGGAATCCGCGGCCTTGTGGACACTCCGTACCGACAACGATCGTTCTCCTCGTAGGAACCCGACGGCCAGGCGACGACCTACAATGCCAGAGGGGACAAGCGGTTGCAACACGCCAGCAGGCGAGCGCTGGGCCCACCCACCCGCATTCCGCCACGTCGCGGCCCCCGGGTTGCTACAATGATCAACATCGAAGCGCGACTCCGGGAACCATGTAAGGGACGGCCGAAAACATGAAACCCAACGGTCGAACTGGCCGACGACTGTGGATGGTCGCCTTCCTTGCCCTGATTGTGGTCCTCGGCCTGGTGGTCCTCCTGCCAACCCTGCTGGGCCGGTCTCTGGCCCTTCGAATCCTCTCGACTCGCGCCGATCGGCTGCTGGCACCCGGATCCCTGGAGGCCAGGGCCGTTCATCTCTCCTGGTTCGGTCCGACCCGGATCGACGGCATCGCCCTTCGCGATGGCCAGGGCCATCGCCTGATCGCCGCGGATCGCGCCGAGGTCGGCTGGGGACTCTGGGAGATCCTCTTTGCCAACCCGGAAACCATCCCGCTTCGTCTCCCCGGCGCCGAGGTCGCGATCGAGCGCGGGGCCGACGGCCGCATCGACCTCCTGGAAACCTTGCGACCGATCATCCGCCCGCACCCGAGATTCCGGCTGATCGTCGAGATCCCGGGCGGTCGCCTTCAATTGTCCGACGCCTCACTCGCCCAGCCGATCCAGGCCGACCCCGCTGAGATTCGGCTGGAAATCCCACGCGATCCCGATCCGATTCGGTGGAAGGTCTCCCTCCAGAAACGATCCGAAAACGGGAATGAACCGTCCCAACTTGCCATCGAAGGGACCGTCCATCGGGAGGCCGATCGGCCCGCCTCGATCTCCCTGGAGGCAACCCGATGGCCCTGGGAGACTTCGACGGCCGCCCTCGCGATTGACGGCCGGCTCTCGGCCCATCGACACGAGAGCCGCTGGACCATCTCCGGCGAGGCCCGCGCGGCTGGCCCATCCATCCCCGATCCACTCGGCCCGGTCCAGGCGGCCTGGGAGGTCGCGGGAGGGTCCGGCGACTGGTCGGTCAGGCGGATCGAGCTGGCGACCGCCCGGGGACGACTCGAAGGTTCCGGAACCATCCAGGGGGCAGTCGAGTCGTCGCGTCTCGACCTCAAGGGAACCCTCCAACCCGACTGGGCCGCTCTCCAGGCCGATCTCCGCCGCGACGTCGAGCCCAACGCCCGCCTCACCGGACGACCGTGCGACTGGCGGTTGAACGGACCGATCGGCGGAAAGATCGCGGGAGAACTGGGCATCCCCCTCGACGGCCTCGACGTCTTCGGCCTCCGGCTGGAGCAAACCCGGATCGTCGTCCGGTCCGACGGCGAACGGTTCCGAATCGATCCCATCGACGGCCGGCTCAACGACGGCGCCCTCCACCTGGAGCCCGAGATCGTCCGCGAGGCCCATGGTTTGATCCGGGTCCGCCTGGGCGGCTCCTCGACGATCCAGGATGCCATCGTCAACGATGAGGTCTCCCATCGAGTCCTCTCGTTCGTGGCGCCGGTGCTGGACGGCGCCACACGGGTCCGCGGCCGGGTCTCGGTCCGCGGGCTCGATGCCGAGTTCCCTGTCGACCGGGCCATCGGGGCGGCGGCAAAGGTCACGGGAGACATCGTCTTCAACGATGTCCAGTTCCTGCCCGGTCCTCTGGCCGAGGAAATCATCGACCTGATCCCGGGAACCGAGGATTCCGAGCCGATGCTGGCCCTGCGCGACCCGATCTCGTTCCGGATCGCCGATCGGAAGGTCTTTCAACATGGGTTGGCCCTCCCCCTGGGGCGGATCGGCAAGGCGGAGCTGGAAGGATCGGTCGATTTCGAGAAACACCTTGACCTGACGGCCCGATTCCGCGTCAATCCCCCGCGTCCCGATCGTCCGGTCCTCGCGGCGCTTCTGAGCGGCGCCCGGCTGGAAGTGCCGATTCGAGGGACGTTACAGGAGCCCCGGATCGATGCCGAGGCCTTCCAGGAGCGTCTCAGGGCCACAGGCTCCAACCTGCTGGAAGGCTCCATCGTCGCGGGCGCCGGCGGACTCTTGCGGCTGCTCGACCGCGGGATCTCTCGTGACCGCCCGGCGCCGGGGGACAATCCGCCGGCCGTCGGCCCGACTCCCGAAGAACGCCGAGAGATTCGAGAGCGCCGGCGGATGGAGCGGCTCCAGCGGAAGGCGGAGCGTCGCCGGCAGCGTGATGGGCTCCCCGATTGATCCGGAAACGGTCCGAACACCCCGATCGAGCTGGGGCCGACCCCGAGGCAGGTATGAAAGCGGGAATGATTGGACGGCTATCGACGCTGATGGCCCTGACCTACGCGGTGCAGGGGTCGTTCTGGCCGCTCCTGGCCGTCCACCTTACCGACCTGGGCATCCACGCACGCGATCGGGGCTGGATCTTCGCCACGCTGGCGATCGCCTCGACGACCGTCCCTCTGGGCGCGGGCCAACTGGTCGACCGGCTAATGGCCACCCAGCGGGTCCTGGCCGCGATTTACGGCGTGGGGACGCTGTTCCTGGTCTATCTGGCGAGCGGACGCGTGACCTCAGCACCGGCGATCTTTGGGGTCTTCCTGTTCTACTGGCTGTTGTCGGCCCCGGCGTACAGCCTGGCGAACTCTCTGGCGATGAGGAACCTCGACGACGCCGGCCGCGATTTCGGACGGGTTCGGTCGTTCGGAACGGCAGGCTGGATGGTGGCCGGCTGGGTGGTCTCGCTGGCGATGGCCGCCTCGGGTTCGACCCGCGTGGGGAACGGAGCCTACGAAGCGCTCTGGGTCGCCGCGGTGTTCTCGGCAATTACGGCGGTCTACTGCCTGACCCTCCCGGAGACTCCGCCGCTGGCCGTCGGCACCCGGGCGATCCGCCTGCGTGAGGCGGGCGGCGAGATCCTCCGACGCCCCGGAGTCGTCTGCGTCCTGATCCTCGGCCTGGGCGTCTACATGACGATGCCGGTGAACTTCCAGGTCATCCCCGGATACATGGAGTCGGCGGGCCTCCCCCGCGCCTGGGTCACGGCGGCGATGAGCCTGGGTCAGACCAGCGAGATCGCCCTGCTGGTGGCTCTGCCCTGGATTCTCCGCCGGGCCGGAGCGAAGATCACCCTGGCGATTGGCATCACCGCCTGGCTGGTCCGGTATCTGAGCCTGGCTTTCCACCCGCCTCTCTGGGTGGTCGTGACCGGGGCCCTCTTGCAGGGAGTGGGAATCGCCTGCTTCACGGTGGGCGCCCAGGTCTACCTCGACAGCAAGGCACCCGGACACCTCCGCGCAACCGCCCAGGCCATGATGCTCGTCGCAACCTCGGGGCTCGGCGCTCTGTTCGGAAGCCTGCTGGTTGGCGAGTTGACGACGTGGTCTCCTTCGAGAGATGTTCTGGTGTTCCTGTTCCCTTGCACCATCCTTGGGGCGTTGCTACTCTATCTACTGCGAGGCTTTCGGGAATCAGCCTCCGGCGTGCCGTGGGCCGGCGCACCCCACGACGAGCCCCCCTCCCGGCCCCCGGCCGGGCGAGGCCCGGTCGCTCGCGTGGGACATCTGGTGACGG
>DAHZZC010000705.1 GCA_027435495.1 Planctomycetales bacterium | reverse complement strand
CTCCGGTCGTCATCGACGGCTGCCTGTCCCCATTCCCTCGACCCATTTGGCTCCGCGGGCAGGACCGTGGCAGGATGGCTCAACCGCCCGCGGCCAGGCGCTCGAGCTCGTCCTCGTCGATGATCGGGATTCCGAACTGGCGGGCCCTGTCGAGCTTGCTCCCCGGGTCCTCGCCGGCGAGGACGTAGGCCGTCACCTTCGAGACCGAGCCGCTGATCTTGCCGCCGTGCTGTTTGATGAGTGCCTCGGCCTCGGCCCGGCTCCGCCTCGGCAGGGTGCCGGTCAGGACGAAGGTCTTGCCCGCAAACGGGAGCTTGCCGCCGGTCGCCGGCGGCGGGAGCGGACGGGGCTCGACTCCGACCGATCGCAGGTCGTCGAGCAACTCCTGATTCTCGGGCTTCTGGAAATACTCGAAGATACTCGCCGCGACGACAGGTCCGACCTCGGGGATCGCCTCCAGATCGGCGAGGCTCAGGGCGCGAAGCTTTTCCAGGGTCTCGATCCGCTGGGCCAGGATCTCGGCCATTCGCGTGCCGACGTGCCGGATCGTCAGGCCGGTGAGGAGGCGGTCGAGCGTCCGCGACTTCGTGGCCGCGATCGCCGCGACGAGGTTCTCGGCCGACTTCTTCCCCATCCGCTCCAGTTGAGCCAGGCCCTCGGCGTCGAGGCGGTAGAGGTCGGCCGGGCTCCGGACCTGCCCCTTCTCGACGAGCTGGTGGATCAATTTCTCGCCGAGTCCGTCGATGTCCATCGCGTCGCGATGGGCATACCATCGAAGCCACTCTTCGAGCTGCGCAGGGCAAAGCGAAGGGGGATTCGTGCAGTGGTAATCGACCTCCTCGGCCGACCGCTCGACCGGGGCGCCGCAGCTCGGGCAAGCCGAGGGGAATTGATAGGCGACCTCGTCGCCTTTCCGGGCGTCGACCTCGACGCGCACGACCTGCGGGATGATCTCGCCGGCCTTCTGGACCAGGACCGCGTCGCCGATCCGGATGTCCTTGCGCTCCAGTTCGTCGGCGTTGTGCAGGCTGGCGCGGCGGACGGTCGTCCCGGCGAGGAGGACGGGCTCGAGCTCGGCCACGGGCGTCAGCTTGCCCGTCTTCCCGACCTGCACCGTGATTCCGGTCAGGCGAGTGATTGCCTGCTCGGCCTCGTACTTGAACGCGATCGTCCACCGGGGACTCTTGCTCCGCGCTCCGAGGCGTTCGCGCTGGCCGAGATCATCGACCTTGATGACCAGGCCGTCGGTCTGGAAGTCGAGCGTGTTCCGGCGGACATTCCAGTTTCGGGCGTGCTCGATCACCTCGTCGATCGAATCGTAGCGGGCGGTGTGCGGGCTGACCGGAATGCCCCACGCCTTCATCTTGCGAGTGAGCTCGAAGTACGAGGATTCGTCGATCCCTCGATACTCGCCCAGGCCGTGCGAGACGAACCGGAGCCGTCTCCTGGCGCAGAGCTTCGGGTCGAGGAGCTTCAAGGAGCCGGCGGTCGCGTTGCGGGGGTTGGCGAACGGGGGCTCCTCGGCGGCCCTGCGCAGTTCGTTGAGCCGGACCAGCTCGGAGTTGGGCATGAAGACCTCGCCGCGGACTTCCAGCAGCGGGGCCGGGCAATCGGCGAGGGCCAGCGGGATTTCGTGGACCGTTTTGAGGTTCGCGGTGATGTCGTCGCCGACCTCGCCGTCGCCGCGAGAGGCTCCCTGGACGAACCGACAGTCCTCGAACCGAAGCGAGACCGCGACGCCATCGACCTTCAGCTCGACGACATAGCGCACGGGCTCGCCGGGGTTCAGTCCGCGACGAACGCGCGCGTCCCACTCCCGGATTTCCTCGAACGTGTAGGTATTGTCGATCGAGAGCATCGGGAGGACGTGCCGGACCCGAGCGAAGCCCTCCAGCGGCTGGCCGCCGACGCGCTGGGTCGGGCTGTCCGGGGTGATCAGCTCGGGGTGCCGCGTCTCGATCTCGGTGAGGCGCAGCATCATCCGATCATAATCGCGATCGGTGATTTCCGGCTGGGCCTCCACGTAGTAGAGGAAATTGTGCCGTTTGAGCTCGTCTCGGAGTTTCGCCGCCTCGCTCTCGATCGACTTGCCGGCCATGGACCATCCCCAGGGAAGCGAAGGCGAGGGGCACGGCCCCTCGCTGGGCTCGGTTCCGGAATCGGGCGACGGGTGCGGGTCAGGCTCCGCCGGAGACCCAATTCTCGCCGTCGATGGTATAGTCGGCGATCTCCTCGGGCTGGAACCAGAGGGCGATCTCGCGCTGAGCCGATTCGGGGCTGTCGCTGCCGTGGACGAGATTGTTTTGCTTGCTGATCGAGAAATCGCCCCGGATCGTCCCGGGTGCGGCGGCGGCCCCGTTGGTGGCGCCGAGCATCGTCCGGACGACCGAGATGGCCTCGGAGCCCTCCAGTACGCCGACCACGACCGGCCCGCCGGTGATGAAGCCGATCAGGCCCTCGAAGAACGGTTTGCCCTGGTGCTCGGCGTAGTGCTTCTCGCCAAGGGCGCGGTCGACCTTCAGCAGCTTCAGCGCCGCGACCCGAAGGCCCTTCGCCTCGAACCGACCCAGAATCGCGCCGACCAGCCGGCGCTGGACGCAATCCGGCTTGAAGATGATCAACGTTCTTTGCATGGAACTCATGGATCTCGCGGGACTTGTGGTGGACGAACTCGGATCGTAGTGTATTCCGGGCTCGTCATGATTGCAACCGGAAGCGGCGTCGGCCGGAGTGGGCTCGACGATCCGCCAGGGAAGTTCGACGAACGAGTCGGGGTCGAGCCGCCAGGTGCGGACCTCGGGGACCGGACCCAGGAGTGAGACGATGATCCGGGGGACCGGGCCGTAATAGTTCTCGCGAAGGTCGGTCTTGCTCGGGATCGCGGCCCATCTTGGGTGCGAGTGGTAGATGGCGAGGATCTCCTCGCCGCGTTCGCGGAGCTTGAGATGCACGTCGATCAGGTCGCGCTCGTCGGCCTGATAGAGGCTCTCGCTGGCGGCCCTGTTGCGGAGCGGATAGAACGAGGCGACCCGCGCTCCGAACCCTCCGAGAAGGCCGCAGGCTTCGAGCGGGGCCTCGCGGAGGCAGTGCGCGACCATCGCGTCGTGGTGGTCGCGTGGGATCTCCAGCCACCCTGGGAATTCGGTTTCGTGCGCCGGCCCGCTC
>DAHZZC010000704.1 GCA_027435495.1 Planctomycetales bacterium | reverse complement strand
CGTAGCGGCTGGCCGCGGGGTCTGGCTGCTCGGCACCGGCGAATCGCTCCTGAAATCGGCCCGGGTCGAGTCGTCCGACGGCCTCGTCCGGATGCACGCGGCGACCGACTTCGACCTCGCCGAGGGGCTACGACTATTTGGCCCGGTGCTGGCCTCGGCGCGGGTCTCTCAACAGCGTTACCTGAGTGTCAACAACCTGAAGCAGATCGGCCTGGCGTTCCACAATTATGCCGCGGCCAACAATCACTTCCCGGCCTCCGCCAACCGCGACCGGGGGAAGTTCCCCTATAGCTGGCGGGTCGCGATCCTGCCCTACATCAACGAGCAGGAGCTCTTCAACCAGTACCGATTCGACGAGGCCTGGAACGGCCCGAACAACAGCAAGCTGATCGACCGGATGCCGGCGATCTACGCCTATCCCACATGGTCGGGCGGCCCATCGAACCGGTATATGACCGCCTACTACGTCCTCACGGGCGATTCGACCCTCGGCGGCACCGAGGGGGGCGCGAAGATCCAGCAGATCGTCGACGGCACGTCGAACACGATCCTCGCCGTTGAATCCACCAACCAGATTATCTGGACAAAACCCGAGGACATCCCGATCGATTTGAAGAGTCCACTGCCCGAGTTGGGCGGATTCGTGCCGGAGGGCTTCAACGTCCTCTTCGCCGACGGGTCGGTCCGCTTTCTCAAAAAGTCCGTCAAACCGGACGTCCTGAAGGCCCTGATGACGAAGAACGGCGGCGAGGTCGTCTCCAGCGACGCCTACTGAGCCATCGAGTCGGGACGATTCATCCGGGAGCGAGAAGCGCTCGAACCTCGGGCATGGTTGCTTGCGGAAGCCCTCGGGGGCTCCGTCCTCCGGACTCCGTCCCTGGCCACCCGGGGCACGACCTTTCGCGCCTCATTCACGGGCCCGGTGAACCTGTCGGGTTTGGCCGATCGCCGGCCGGATTCGGCTCGAACGGCAGGCGAACGATCGGCCGACCGCGAAGGACCGGACCGATGGCCCATGTAGGAGCCAGCTCCGGCTGGCGACCCGGACGAAGCCTATGGTGGCGCGAAGATCGCCAGCTGGAGCTGGCTCCTACATGGGGCCATCGAGAAGGCCAAGGACGAAGGCGTCGCGCCGATCGCCGGCCGGAGCCGGCTCCGACAAGGGAACCGATCGGACACCTTCAGCGGGCTCGTGAATCCGAGCGCCCGCCCGAGGCCAAAGGGCGACCGATCGTCGCTTGCGGAAGCCCCCGGGGGCTCCGTCCTCCGGACTCCGTCCCCGCCCACCCAGGGCACAAGCCTTAACTGCTGAACCATCCGATCGGGATGGTCGGGGAGCAAACGAGCCGGGGGGCCTGCCAACCCCGGCTCGGCGCGTGCGACGGGGCGACCGTCTGCCCTCCTGGTGGCGGGGGATGGTATAGTGACTGGTCGCGAGGCGCGAGATGTCGAGTGGACCGTCCGATGAGCACGATGGTGGCCCTCCGGGCCCGCTCGGACGTACATGGATTGAGGTGAATCGGCCGGCGTCTCGATCGGCCAGCCCCGAGGGCCGAGTGATGCCCGATCCCCAGGTTACCACCCAGGACCATCCCGGCCGAGTCGACCCGGCCGAGGCGTCGCCGTATCGCGACAGCTTCGCCCCCGGCCGTCGAGCGATCGCCGGGCCCTCCGAGTCCGACGAGCTACGGCACCTGCTCCAGGAACGCCTCCGCGCCGCCTCGGTCGTCCTGGCCGTCGGATTCGGGCAGTACGTCCTGCGGGCCCTCTTCCTCAACCGGTTCGAATCGCTGAACGTTTTGTTCTATGGGGGGATCCTCGGCCTCCTCCTGCTCAGCCTGGCGCTGCTCTCCAGCTCGTGGCGGCCGACGATCCGCGAGCTGCGGATCCACGAGGTCGCCCTGTTCGCCGGCGTCACCCTCTTCTTCATGGCGGCGCAGTACATCCGGCTCTATCGATGGGCCCAGGCCGACAACCCGATGCTCTACCTGGCGGCCATCAAGAGCGGGACCATCTGCACGTTCCTCACGATCCTCGCCTACGAGATCTTCATCCCCAACCATTGGAAGCGCGCCGCCTCGGTGATCGCCCCGATGGCCCTGGCGCCGGCCACCGTCCCCTGGCTGCTCGCCCTGCTCCACCCCGAGAGCCAGGCCGTCGCGGCCCGGGCGGCCGACGTCGGCCAGGCGACCGAGCACGGATTGTTCCTCCTGCTCGGGACCTTCACGGCGATTTACGGGGCCCACACGATCCACTCGCTCCGCGACGAGGCGCGCGAGGCCCGGCTCCTGAACCAGTACCGGCTCGGCCGGAAGCTCGGGAGCGGCGGGATGGGCGAGGTCTACCTCGCCGAGCACAAGCTGCTGAAGCGCCCGTGCGCCGTCAAACTCCTGCGCCCCGACCGATCCGACGACCCGCGCACCCTCGCCCGGTTCGAGCGCGAGGTCCGGGCCACGGCCCGGCTCTCGCACTGGAACACGATCCTGATTTTCGACTACGGCCGGCACGCCGACGGCTCGTTCTACTACGCGATGGAGTACCTGCCCGGGCTCGGCCTCGACGCGATCGTCCGGAACCACGGCCCGATGCCGGCCGCCCGGGTGATCTACCTGCTCCGACAGGCCTGCGAGGCCCTGCACGAGGCGCACGAGGCCGGGCTCGTCCACCGCGACATCAAGCCGGCGAACCTCTTCGCCGCCGAACGTGGCGGCCATTTCGACGTCACCAAGGTCCTCGACTTCGGCCTCGTCAAGACGCTGCAAACCGGCGAGGGGCTGGCGGTCTCGCGCGACGACACCGTCGCCGGATCGCCGCTCTATCTGGCGCCCGAGCAGGTCGTCGCCCACCCCCCGCCCGATCGCCGGGCCGACATTTATTCCCTGGGCGCCGTCGCGTACTATCTGCTGACCGGCCGCCCGCCGTTCATCGGCGAGACGGTGATGGAAGTGATGATCGCCCACACCCGAGACCCGGTCGAGCCGCCCTCTCGGATCGATCCAACCATACCATTTGACCTCGAAGCAGTCGTTCTCCGATGCCTCGCCAAGCGGCCCGAGGACCGGTTCCCCGACGCCCCCGCGCTCGGCTCGGCGCTGGCCGACTGCCGGGACGCCGACGGATGGTCGTCGGAGATCGCCGCGGCCTGGTGGCGCGACCACCCCGAGACGACCTCGACCGCGATCGATTCACCTCCCGAGGCCGCCGAGGCGCCGCCGACCATCGGAGCTGTCTCCACGTGACGCCTCACCTCCCCTCGCGAGGCCCTGCCCGCATGCCGATTCGACCAATGACTCCCGTCGAGCCCGCCGAGCAACTCACCGGCACGGCCTGGATGTCCGAGCCGCTGGAGGTGATCGTCCACCTGGCCTTCGCCTTCGACATCGGCGACGAGATCGACCTCGACCGCGCCCGGGGGATGCTCCAGGGCGAGCCCGGCCCGCTCCCAAGGCGTCGACGAACGCCCGAATCGCTCGCCTATCGCCCGGCACCGATCCGGGTTGAGGTGGATCCGGGCAGCATCCGACTGCCTGGCGACCGCGCTGAGATCGACCCGGCAAGGGGCGAGCTGGCTCTTTTCGACTTCGGCGCCGTCTCGATGAGCGTCCGGTTCCCGATGACCGCATCACCCTCCGAACTGCTCGACCTGGCTGGCGAACTGGCCGAGCCCTCGACGCTTAACGAGGCCGCCCGTCGCGTCCTGGAACCGTGGCTCCGTCGAATCGAACCGGCCGTCCACGACTTCGAATTGAGCGAGATCAGCGAGGAATACATCCTTTTTCAGCTCGCGGGCCGCCGCCCCGGCTGGCTCGAGCATCGCCCCGAGTGGATCGCCGGACTCGTCCGGCTCGAGTCTGGCCCGCTAAGCCCGAGCGAGGTTCGCGAGGCGACCCGGCTGGGGATCTCGTACACGCCGACCGACCTCGTCGTCCTCGACTGGGCCGCCGGCTTCGTCGCCGATACCGACTGTGCCGATACCTTGCAGGTGATCGAGTTCGCCAACGTCCAGCTCCTGGAGTTCCGCCACATCGACGACCGGCTCGACGACCGGCTCGAGGCCGCCTATCGGGTGATCCGCCCTGAGCGACGGCCCCGGCCGTTCCCGTTCCCCTGGCGGATGCACGGCGACGCCGTCCGACAGATCCGGGAGATGGAGATCGAGGCCACCAGCCTGTTCGAACGGGTCGACAACGCGCTGAAGCTGATCGGCGACCACTACCTCGCCCGGGTCTTCGAGGTCGCCTCGGCCCGGTTCCACCTCCGGGACTGGCAGGGGAGCATCCGCCGCAAGCTGGAGACCGTCGGCGACGTCTACGACCTCCTTGTCCAGCAGGCCGGCGGCCACCGGATGGAGGCGCTGGAAATCACGGTGGTCGTCCTGATCATGCTGGAGATCGTGCTGGCGCTGATCCGGCACTGATCGCTCATCGATGACCGTGTCCGATCGATTTCCTTGCAGAAGTCGCCTCCGTCCGGCGATCTTCGCGCCGCCCTGGGCTTCGAACGGGTCGTTCACCCGTTGTAGGAGCCAGCTCCAGTTGGCGATCTTCGCGCCACCCTGGGCTTCGTCCGGGT
>DAHZZC010000703.1 GCA_027435495.1 Planctomycetales bacterium | reverse complement strand
GACCGTTTCATAAGGCAGTGAAGCGATCTTCGGCCCTCGGTCGCGCGAATCGGTCTCGTCGAGCTCCATTCGAGTGGCCGCAAAGGCCGCGGCCGACCGGACCTCGGGATTCCTGTCGGCCATCCGGGCTCGCACTTGCAGGGCATATGCGACCGCATCCATCCGGCCGATCGCCCTCAGCAGGCTGGCCGTCAGCCGAGAATCCTTCCAGGCCGATTCGATCATCTTCCCGGCCTCCGCGCGGGAGTTGCCCCGTGCCCGGGCGTTCTCGGCGATCTGGAGCAGGATGGCGAACGCCAGTTCGCGACGATTCGCGTCGTCGCTTTTCACCTCGCGCCGGAGGTCGGAGAGGTGGCGGGCCTGCTGGCGGTCCCGTACGAAATCCCGCCAGGCGGCGACGAACGCGGCTGGCGGTGAGTCCTGACCGCCGATTTTCGAGAGCACGCGGAAGCCCACCGCCCAGTCGCGCTGGAGCCCCGCGATCGCCTGGGCTCGAAGTGCTTCCGGTTCGCGATCCGAGAACGCGATTCGCTCCAGGAATTCCACGTCCTTGGCCGAGAGGGTGTGTCGGGTCGCAAGGATACCGACCGCTGAGGCCCGCCCGGCCGCATCCAGCCCCGCGATATCCAGGGCGACGGTCGAGGCGCCCTTCAGCTCGACCTTGTTTCGAACCAGGTCGATCAGCATACCGGCTGCCTCACGCGAATCGGCCCGCGCCATCGCCTGAGTGAGGGCCCGCTCAATCCGGCTGGTCTGCTCCCAGGTTTCGGGCTTGTAATACGGCCCGCTCGTGTCGGGACGCGTGCCCCACCAGTCGCCCCGGTACTCGGCCTCACAATGATCGAGCCGGCAGAGCGCCCGGAACGCCAGCCGACGGGTCGTCGGATCCGCCGAGGAAAGCCGGGCGATCAGCCCGTCAACAGCCCGACGGTCGTGCATCGCCTGGAGCGCCTGCGCCGCGCCGGGGGCGAGATCAGGCGTCCTGGAATCGAGAGCCTTCAGGCAGGGATCGACGGCCTGAATCGCCACCAGGGCCTGGATCGCGATGTGTGCGACCATCGGATCGTCGTCGGCGATCCTGGCGACCAGCTCGTCGGCGGCCTCTGTCTTCCCCAGTCGGCCGAGGCCGATGGCGGCCCGCAGGCGGACCCGGGGATTCCGGTCGAGCAGTCCGCTCAGGAACGGCGCGGCCGGGATCCTCGCTCCCTCCTTCCGATCCGAGAGCGCTGTCAGAGCGAACTCCCGGATGCTCGGGTCGTCGGAGAGCCTTGCCAGCAGATCAATCGAGTCGGGGCCGAGAAGCTGTTCCAGGGTGAAGATCGCCGCAACCCGAGCGGCGAGCCGGCCGTCTTCCCGTGCCATCGCTTCGAGCTTCGAGGCGAGCTCACCACGATGTCCGCGGCGCAGGATGGCGCGAGAGGCCGCGAGCCTCATCACCTGGCCTGGCGAGGCGAGGTAGCCGACGAGTTGCTCATCCGTAGCCTTCTTCAGGTCGGGGAATGGGCGCTCGGACGAGCCCGGGGCGGTCAGGCGGATCACGTAGCCGACGTTCGGCCCGGCATAGGTGAACGTGGCACCCTTCCACGAGGCGACGTAGATCCGGCCCAGCCCGTCGACTTCGAGATCGGTCGGTCTTGGGAGCTTGACGAACATCTCCTGGCCGGCCCGGAAACTGGCGCCCTCGCGGTCGAGCGGGTGCCGGAAGACGGCCTCGCGGCCCCATTCGCAGGTGTAGAGGGCATCGCCGAAGGGATTCGGCAGCGAGGGCTCGCTGACGTAGATCGACCCGGTGGGCGAGCCTCCGCCGTAATCGGCCAGAGGCTTCACCATCTCGTCGGGGAAGTTCTTGAAGAGCGAGGGATAACCCATGTGAGCCGTCGGGACGAGATGGCTAAGTCGGACGTCCCATCCATCGCCGTCGTTGGTATTGTCGCGGGTGAAGAGGTTCATGTAGGGATCGATGGCGACATCATAGATGTTCCGCTGTCCCCGGGAGACGGCCTCCAGGCCCGTCCCGTCGGTCCGCACCCGAACGACCCCGCCGCCCCGGTACTGAAGCGCCCGGCCGTCCTTGCCGACCGCGTGCAGGAATCCGTAATCTCCGACCGCGATGTAGATATAGCCATCGATGCCAAGGCGGATGCCGTTGGTCGTGTGGTCAGCGCCCCGGAACTTCAGGTTGAAGCCGATCCCCTTGACGAGGGTCTCGGAACGGTCGGCGGTGCCGTCGTGGTTTTCGTCGTGATAGGCGGTCAGTTCGGGCGGATGGAGGACGTAGAGCGTCCCGTCGTCGTAGGCGAGGCCGCGGGGGCTGTCCATCGTCGCGAAGACGTGGAACCGATCAGCGCGGCCGTCGTTGTCGGAGTCGATGCAGCGGACGACCCGGCCCCTCCCGGGCCGGGCGTCGAGCGAGCCGTTTTCATCGATGCCGACGAAGACCTCGCCGCCGGGCGAGGCGGCGAGGCAGGTCGGGTAGCTCACGTCGGGCGGCTGCGCGAAGAGGGTCGCGTGGAAGCCCTCGGGAATCCGGATCTCGCCGAGTGTCGGTCCGTCGCCCGCTCGCCGGAGCGGGCGCGAGAGAACGGTCCCCGCCGGAGCGGGGACTTGCTCGGTGCCGTGAACCTCGACCTCATAGATGCTCGCCCAGGCGCCTGGGCGGACGCCCAGGACCTCGATGCGGAGGTGGCGAATCCCCCGCGCCAGGATCGGATGCGTCCGGTCCTGGTCGCGGCTACTGGTTTTCGACTGGTCGGAAAGGGTCATCCATTCCTTGCCGTCCTCGGACCCCTGGACCCGGTATTGATAGTTGACCCCGTCCTGCTCCCAGACGATCCGAACGCCGGTCAGGTCGCGCTCGCGGCCGAGGTCGACCTGCCACCACTGGGGCGCCGAGTTGTCGGAAGCGCACCAGCGGGTCTCAGGGTTTCCGTCCACAGCCGCGCCCGGCGCGTGATCGGGCCCCTGCGTCGTGGAGGCAACCGCTTTGCGACCGCGGGCGTGGTCCTCGGGAACCATCGCGGCGTCGGCCTTCAGGTGCTTGTCGTCGAGCTTCCCGACCGCCCAGAGCAGGCCCCGGGTGACGAGGTCGAGGTAGCGCGGGTCGGAGACCGTCGTGTTGTTGTGGCCGAGCGTCGTGCTGAAGACCCGGGCCTTGCCGTTGTAGATATTGGTCCAGACGACCACCGACTCGGCATCCACCTTCCGACCTTTCGGGCCGGGCCCCGACTGCTTCCCGCGGGCGAGCGCGTGCGCGGTCGGTTCGAGGTGGCCGATCGCGTTGTTGTAGAGTTCCTCGTTGACGGTGGTCCAATCCTTGAAGGGCTCGGTGATCGGGTTCGCCCGGTCGACGAAGGTGACGGCGATCGGCAGTTGCGGGCCGTGCCCGGTCGAGACGACGCCGATGAACTGCTGCCAGGGCGTCGCCTTTTTCTGCCAGCCCTCCGTCCGGTAGCTGTGCATTCCGCAGTGCAGAACGACGCCCGGCAGGCCGTTTTTGTGCGGCGCGAGGATGCGGTCGATGACCGCCCTGTCCTTGTTAACGTTCGACGAGCATTCGTCGTGGACGACGATGTCGAATCCCTTCGCCCAGTCGGGGTTGTCGTAGATCGGGTTCTGGTGGCCGTTGCTGGTGCTGGAATCGTAGGCAACGGTCCAGTCGATGTAGGTACGTGCCGAGATCCCTCGGGTGAGGAGGTCTTTCTGGTGCTTGTAGTCGTGGCAGCAGCCGCCGAGGACGAGCAAGGCCCGGATCGGGCGGGGGGTTTCGTCGGCCCTCGCGGCAACGATAGGACCCGCCACGATCGCGGGGAGGAGCCATAGCCAGCCGGCCCATCGCTTCATGTTGGACGCTCGCTTTCGTGGGCCCGGGCAGCGCCGCGGCCGGGGCCGCTCGGGGAGAGGTTGGAGGTTCCGGAACGCAAGGAGGGTGGCCGCAGCAGCTCGATTCTATCCCGACCGGACCGTATCTCCGATGAGGTACCGCCCGAACCCATCAAATCGATATCGGATCGGCGATGGGGTGACGCAACCGGTCGCCAGAGGCGACGCGAAAACGCGAACTCGCCGATCCGCCCGACAACTTCGGTATGGACGACGACGGGTTCGGCGATTGGCGATCGCCGGCCGAGTACGTCCGATCAGGCTATCGGAATGGTGGGCTCGAAGGAGAGGAGCGTCACGATTCACTACCATCGAAGGAAGAACACCTATTGTGAGAGGATCCGCACGGGCGCCGCCAGCCTCGGATCGCCTCGAAGCTCAAGCTCCTCGCAATAGGTCTCGGGGCCTGGCTTCGGGGTAAAAGTTTGACGGTGTCCATCTCGATCAACGACCACCGGCCGGGAGAGATCCACGAGCTTCGCATCCAATCGAAGTTTGATCTCATCCAGGTTTTCAGACTTGATTGTGATGGTATTGTCATGCACCATCGCCTCGACTCGACCGTTCGACTTCGGATGCGGCGCCTCGATCCAGTAAAAATCCTGGATCACTTCATCGGACATCGCCCAGACGAGGTGATCGGGCCACGGATGCCGAACGCCTTCCTTGAGCATCTGGGCGACCATATCGTGGTCGGGGACGTGGTGGCCGATGCCCGGCAGGATCTTCACGTCGCCGGGATAGCCACCGTATCGGGCCCTCAGGTCGGCGATTGTCTTGAAGAATGCCAGGCATCGATCGGCCCGGCCGTACGCGGTATCCCTGTCGCCGATCATCACCGTGAAGAGGAGGTCGCGCAGGTTCTCGCTTTTGGTCTCGCCGTCGGTCGGTGCGGCGGCCGAGGCATGCACTGCGGCGAACCGGTCAGGGATCTTCGGCCCGATCACGAACGCCCCGTACCCGCCGTGCGAGGCCCCCAGCGCGTAGACCATGTCCGGGTTCACTGCGCCGAAGATCACGAACTGGCGGATCAGCCGCTCGACCATTGGGCCAATTGCATCGTCATAGAAGCCGTTCCACTCGTTGTTCGGCGCCCGAAGGGCCAGGTAGACATAACCGCCGGCCTCGGGATGATCCTTGTAGTAGTGCTCGAACATGCCATGCCACTGCTGATCGTTGACCTCCTGCGGGGCGCCTCCTCCGCCGTGCATTGCGATGACGAGAGCCCATCCGTCCTTCGGCTTCTTGCCGACGTGCCGCCACAGGTAGGGACTGGTCCGATCCTTCGTGGAGACCTTCTTTGCCTCCATCTCACGCCGCAGGGGCTCGTGGATTGGCGAGCCCTTGTAGGCTGTCCATGCCAGTTCGCGGATCGACTCGTCCCAGGGCAGTTCCGAGAGAAGTTTCCGCGCTGTCTCGCGATGGGCCTCGTCGCCGGAAAACCGATCGGTGAGGATGGGTTCCATCGCGGCGCGCGATTCCCTCGTCGAGGGGCGATCCAGGTCGACACGGACGACCGTATCGCCGTTGATGGTCACCGGGCGGATTGCCGAGGCGTTCCCATCCCGGACGACCACCAGAAGCGATCTCTTCGGCGGAGCCTCGCAGGTGAGGTGTCGGTTGATGTCGGCCGAGGGCCCAAAACTCGTCCCGAGCGGGCGGAAAGTGCCGGTGGATGGGTCGAGAGCGGCGACCTCCGCTTCAACCCGATTCCCGCCCCGACGAACCTCCACCATCAGCCGACCCGAAGGCGAGGGCTTCGCGCCCTGGGTATAGCGGTCGCTCACGTCCTCGCCGTGGATGCGATCGGATTCGGACCAGTCCATCGGGAAGAAATCGCCCGTGGATCGGTAGGTCACCGCGTAGATCGCGTTCCGCTTGCTCCCCTTGACGGCCTTCGCGGCGTCACCAACGAACCAGGCGTGATCGAGTCCCTGTTCATCGGGTTCGGCGGCACCGACGAAGTGCCAACCGCCATTCCAGACCTCGACCCAGGTGTGATTGCCGCCCCGGCCCGGCCACGAGGCGATCCCGGCCAGCCGAGCAGGCACCCCGACTGCCCGGCACGCCTCAACGAGCATGATCGAGAGCCCGGTACAGGTCGCCCTCCCCTGCTCGATCGACTCCCTCGAGCTCTGGTCGGGCCGCCGTCGCTTCGTGTTGTAGACGACCTTGTAATCGCGGAAGAGAGCACGGTTCAGCGCCTGGGCCGCCTCACCGGGTGTCTTCAGCGATCGGATCATAGCCAGGTATCGATCGTGGAACTCGCCGCGCATCGGCTGGCGTGGCTCGGTGACGCTTGAGTACGGCAGAACGGCGTCGAGGAAGACGTCTTCCGGCAGGCCGGCGCCCCAGGGAACCTCGCTTCGCGCCAGGTAGGCCAGTGCGATGTTCTCGGCGAGCGCCTTCGGACTCATCGTTTCGAGGTCGCGTTTGGGGAGGTCGCCCAACAGATATGCAAGGCCGTTCCGCTGATCCTTCGGACATGATTCCAGGAGCTGGACCCACTCTGCCCTCCGGGACGGTGCGCGATCGAGCGAGGTCTCGACCCGGGCGTCCCACCATCGGGATTGAGGCTCCTCTCCGATCGAGGTCATGAAGAGGCTGAGACAGGTCAGAAGCGTCAACATGTTCACTCCGATCGGAATCAAGACCGGGATCGATCCACGGGCGGCCTGAACCTCGATTTTTGATCTTTCCTTGATACCCGATCCTGGCCTCGCGTCTCAAGCATCAGCCGCCGCATGGAGCCGCTTCAGAATTTCCGGCATCCATTCGCGATGCTCGGGCTTCATCGCGCAGGCGCGCAGGCAGACCATCCTGTCGGCGTCCCAGTCCGAGACCGGATCGGCCGGGGCGATCATGGAGCGCGGGAACGTGGCGAGGGCGAGATGCAGGTCCCGTCGAGCGGCGGCCTCGAAGATTCGACGAGCGCGTGCCGACGATTCGGTCGCCGATCCGGCCCGGACCGCCCAGACGACGATGTCGAGCGCGGGAGGAAACAGTGGGGCGAAACGGTCGTCGGCTTCGAGAGCGGCGTGGAGCGCCAGCGCGGCCTCGCGGCACGATTCGAGCCCCCGGGCGAAGACGCCGCCCGGCTCCGGAGGCAAGAGCCGGATCGTCGCCCAGAGCGCCGCCGCCGAGGCCCCTGCGCGCGAGCATTCCAGTGAAATCTCGCCAAGGTGCAGTTTGTTGGAACTGAAGTAAGTGTACGGCGAATCGTGGCGATAGAACCGGCCGACGGTTGGGTCGCGGAAGAGCACGCAACCGCAGCCGTACGGTTGCAGGCCGTGCTTGTGGGGATCGATGACAATGGAATCGACCTCGCCGATCCGGTCGAATGCCTCACGTGCAAGGGGAACCAGGTTGCCGGCGATCCGGAAATAGCCGCCGTAAGCCGCATCGACGTGAATCCGGAAGTCGTACCGATCGCGCAGGGCGAGCACGTCGGGGAGTGGGTCGACGGCGCCCGCGGCTGTGGTCCCAAGCGTGACGACCACCGTGCCGACCTCGCCCCGGCGGAGAATCGTCTCCAGCTCAACCGGGTCGAGCCGCCCGAGGGGGTCGACTGGGATTTTCCGGAATGGGACGGCCAGCACCTCCGAGAGCCGAGAGTGGGTGTAGTGCGCCTGGGCCGAGGCGGCGACCGCCTTCCCGGGCCGCAGCTCGCGCCCGACCCAGAGCGCCTCGAAATTCGCCATCGTACCGCCGCCGGTGAGGTGGCCGAGGTGCGTCTCCCAGCCGAACATCGAGGCGAGCCGCGCAACAGCCTCTTTCTCCATGGCCGAGGTCGCGCGCCCGCCGTCGAGCGCGTGATTATTCGGGTTGAGACACATGGCGAGGGCATACGCCGCCCGTGCGATCGGGTGCG
>DAHZZC010000702.1 GCA_027435495.1 Planctomycetales bacterium | reverse complement strand
GTCGAGGCGGGATGGGATCGCGGCGACCAGCCTCGCAAGGGTTCGCAAGGAGCCGAATCGGTGCGTCGTCATCGTCCCGTACCGGCGGTTCATCGAACCGGCGTGCGAGACGGGGTTGAGGGAGGTTGAGCGTCGAGGCTACGTGGTGCGACGGGTGCCGGACGATGAGGGGATCGACCTGGTCCGCGGCCGTGCCGTCGAGAAGGCGCTGCGCGAGGGCTTCGACGAGATCCTCTGGATCGATTCCGACCTGGAATTCGATCCGGACGCGGTCGATCAATTGCGGGCGCTGGACCGTCCGCTGGTGGCTGCCCTCGATACGCGATTCCGACCGGTGGGTCGGGCCGAAGACGCTCCCGATTGGCTAATCGAACGGGACGACGCCGGCGCTGGGTTTTTGCTGACGTGGCGAGAGGTCTATCTCATGATCCGCGAGCGAGAGGGCCTTTTGCCCTGCATCGCCCCCGGCGGTGGCACGTTCGTCCCGTACTTTCTGCCGATGATCGTCTGGGAGGGCGGCGAATCTCGATACCTGTCCGACAACCACGCCTTCACCGTCCGCGCCCGACGGGCCGGTTTCCGGGTTGTGGCCGATCCTCGGATTCGAGTCCGGCCGATCGCGTCGCGTGCGACCGGCTGGGATGACCTGTCCGCGGGGTCGTTGTCCTGAAGGGTTGGGGTGCGGAAGAATCTTTCCGCGGCCTGGCGGACAGCCTCCGGAATTGCCGAGGGCGGTGGGCTCGGCTAATCTCGGTGGTCCGATTCCCAATCGGGCCGATACCGGCCCGTCCCCATCGAGCTGAGATCCGGAGCCCGCGCGATGGCCACCGAGACCGAGACAGCCCACGAACCGATCCCGACGCCGGCCGCCGGGGCCAACACGGGCGTGCCACGTCCCATTTCGTTCGGCTCGACGATCCGCGCCCGGCTGATCGGCGGCCTCATCTTTGCTTTGCCGATAGCGATCACATTTTCAATCGTCTACTGGCTGCTCATCACACTCCAGCAATTCGTGCTGAACCCGCTGGCGAGGATCACGAGCTGGCTCCAGGCCTATGTGAGCCATTACCCCTCGTTCCAGGCCCTGCCCGACTGGTGGTACGACGTCGTCTCGCCGATGCTGGCGCTTTTTCTCGGTGTGGCTACACTGTACTTCCTTGGCCTGGCGCTTCGGTCGTGGGTTTATCGATCGATTGAGTGGGTGCTGATGCGGGTGCCCGTCGTCGGGATCATCTATCGGGCGGTACGCAACGTGGTGGTCTCGCTCGGGAGCCAGTTTCAGGGGGGCGCGAGCTTCCAGCGTGTGGTTCTGGTGGAGTTTCCCCATCCGGGTGTTCGGTCGCTCGGGTTGGTGACGAACTCGCTCCGCGACGTGGCGACTGGCCGATCGATCCTGACGGTCTACATCATGACGGGCGTGATGCCGCCGGCGGGATTCACGCTTTTCGTGCCCGAGGAATCGGTCACGAATATTGCCTGGAACACGAACGAGTCGCTCCAGGCAATCATCTCGGCCGGGTTGACAACCCCGCCGACGATCCATTACACCGAGGGTCTTCGAGTGCCGCTGCCGCCCGGCGGCGGTCCGATCGTCGACGCGCGCGGGCACGTGCTATCGGCCGCCGTGAGCGAGGGCGACGGGACTGGTCAATAATCCGGGTCTCGGTCGACGGCGGCCGTCTCCTCGTCGTCGTACCGGCTCCGTCGCGTCCGGCCGCGGGCGGTCCGAGGCCGTTCAACGGCCTCAATGTCGAGGAAGACGAGCACCTCGGTCGCCGACGGCCCCATCCCCGGGAGCCCGAGGTTGAATGGACCGCCCTTCTTGTCGAGGATCCCCGGGTGAATCCCACAGGAGATGATCAGCGACTGGCCGAGCCGCCAGTTGCGGACCGTCTGCTCGAGGTGCGTCTGGGTCGAGTCGGGGACGTCAATCGAGGTCTCCACCGGTCCAACTTCACCGCGAGGGGCGATGACCTTGGTTCGGTGCAGAGTCCGGACCATGTTCACGGTCAGATCGATCTTGGCGTCGACGGCATGTCCCTCGAACGCCAGGAGCGGGCTTAGCTTGAGGGTAATCCCCTCTTCCAGCCGCTCGGATCGGGGCTGGAACGTCACCCCACCGCCTGGGTCGGGCGCAAGGCCGCCGACAAACGTGCGCGGCTCGCGTGTCTTGATCGAGAGGGTCTGGCCGTTGACCATGTCGACCCCCTCCTTGGCGAGCTGTCGAAAGCCCTGCTGGATTTGCATCTGTGTCAGAACCAGGGCGGCGTCGCGGGAGACCATCGTCCAGATCTGCTGCCCCTGTGGTCCACCGCCGACGTAAGTGAGCCGGGGATAGACGCTGTACCGCCATCGCGGGTCGACCGCTGCGATGAACTGAACCTGGATCCGGAGCGTGTCGGTCGTCGCGTTGACAAACCGCTCGGAGATCTGCTCGACCTGTCGGATGATCTCCGGCGTGTTATAGGCGGTGAGATACTTGTGGTCGGCCGAGAGGACGGTCACGCGGTCGCCGTGCCAGGCGGCGGTCCCGGTCCGGAGCAGGATCCAGTCGATGATCGCCTTCTCGGGCGGCTGGACATTGGCCGGGATGTTGGTGTACTTGCCGATCG
>DAHZZC010000701.1 GCA_027435495.1 Planctomycetales bacterium | reverse complement strand
GGGAACCGTGGTGTTTCCCCCCTGGACCGCTGTTTCTGAGGGGGAAACCACGGAACCAGGGATCGCTGTGGTGGTGCCGGCGCCCATAACGCCGCCCGGCACGGTGGCCGGACCGGCCGGAGCCGCCGTGTTCACGCCCGGGACCGCCGTGTTGGCGGCGGGAGTTCCATTGGCCTCGGCCTGCTCATTGGCCTTCTGCTCCAGGTTGTTCGCCGCGGTCACGGGCACGCTGTTCTCGACCGTGCCCAGCCGGCTACCAACCGTCGCCGGACCGCCACCCTGGCCGTAGGCCAGACGACCGCTCCCAGCAAGGTAGGCCGCCGTCAAGACCAAAGCCAATTCTATCCTTTTGTTTATCATTGTGAATCCTCGCATGTCTCGATCCTTCCGACGCCCGGCCATCGGGTCGTGGCGTGACCATTCCTTCCCGATCGGCGATCGGGAACGGCCTCGCGATGGCGACAGTCGCCTCGCTCCGAGATCCAGGAGGATCGCGGCGAGGAAGGGCCGGCACGAGTCTCAAGCCGGAAGGACCAGTGTCGTTCTCACCGACTGACGAGCAAACCGTGCGCCGATGGAGCGGTTGCGCCGGTCATCCGGGAAGATCAGGAGAGAATCTCGCGGACCACCTCACCCTGGACGTCGGTCAGGCGGAAGTCTCGGCCGGCATATCGATAGGTTAGCCGGGTGTGATCGAAGCCGAGGAGGTGCAGGATCGTCGCGTGCAGGTCATGGATGTGGACGGGCTTCTCGACGGCCCGATAGCCAAACTCGTCGGTGGCGCCGTGAACGTGCCCACCGCGGACGCCGCCACCGGCGAGCCAGATTGAGAAACCCCAGTGGTTGTGGTCGCGTCCGAGGGCCGGCTTGCCGCCGGCGAGTTCGACGGCCGGTGTCCGGCCGAACTCGCCCCCGCAGATCACGAGGGTCTCCTCGAAAAGCCCGCGCTGCTTGAGGTCGGTCAGGAGCGCGGCGATGGCGCGGTCACACTGGCCGGCGAGGGCTCGATGATTCTCGGCGATGTGGTCGTGGGCGTCCCAGGGCTGGACGTCGCCGTGGTAGAGCTGGACGAATCGGACGCCCCGCTCGATCAGACGGCGGGCGATCAAAAGCTGCCGGGCCTGGATGCCAGGACCGTACGCCTCGCGGACGGACGCCGGCTCGCGCTCGATGTCGAAGGCGTTGGTGGCGGCCATCTGCATCCGGTAGGCAAGCTCGAAGCTGGCGATCCGGGCCTCGAGTGCGTCGTCCTCAGCGCGTGGGGCTCGGTGCCGCTGGTTCAGCTCGGCGAGCAGGTCAAGCTGCCTGCGCTGATCGCGTCGCGAGATCCATCGGTTCTGGATGTTGTCGATCAGGTCCTCGGCCCGTTCCTTGCGGGTGTCAATGTACGTCCCCTGGTAGACGCCGGGCAGGAACGCCGACTTCCAGTTGGAGACATCCGCCACCGGTAACCCCGGGCACATCGCGAGGAAACCAGGCAGGTTGGCGTTTTCGGTCCCCATCCCGTAGGTGATCCACGAGCCGAGACTCGGGCGTGAGAGCCGCTCGTCGCCGCAGTTCATCAGCCGCATCGACTGTTCATGATTGGGCGTGTTCGCGTGCATCGACCGGATGATGCAGAGGTCGTCGGCGTGGCGCGCGGTCTGCTCGAAAATCTCGCTGATCTCCAGACCGCTCTGGCCGTATCTGCGAAACCGAAACGGCGAGGGCAGAGCCGTTCCGGTTTTCCGCTCGGTGGTCAGGTTCCCCTGCGGGAGTGTCTTCCCCTCGTATCGCTTGAGCAGCGGCTTGGGATCGAAGGTGTCCACCTGCGACGGCCCGCCGTTCAAATAAATGTGAATAACCTGTTTAACCTTCGGCGCGAAGTGGGGCCGGCGTGGGGCCAGTGGATGATCGGCCGGGGCACGACCACCGTCGAGATCGGCGGCAGCCAGCTCGCCCGCGTCGCCCAGGACGCCGAGGAGCCCGAGCATTCCCATCCCCGTGCCGATCCGGCCGAGGGCCTCACGTCGCGATGATCTCGCCGGTCCGGGATGGGGATACATGGCCGTCTCCTCTCCGCAATCAGTCAATGAACAGGAACTCGTTCGTCATGAGCAGCACCTGTGCGAGCTGCTCCCATCGAGAGAGTTTCGATGAGGGATCCGGGGTGTCGAGGAACCGGGCGGCGGCCTCGGATTCCTCGGGAGCCGGGGCGCGGCCGAGGGCCTCGCGATAGAGCGCGGCGATCCGGTCGGGCGCCTTTGACGACCGGGCGGCCAGGGCGCGGGCCTGCTCGATCGCGAACGGGGCGTTCATGCCGAAGAGAGCCTGCTGAGGGACGGTCGTCCTCGGCCGGCGCTCGGCCGACTGGTCGGGGCTGGCGAAGTCGAAGGCGCGGAAGACGGTCGGGAGGCTCTGGCGGTCGACCAGGCCGTAGAGGGTCCGCCGGCGGTTGGTCGGGTCGCCGGCCAGGTCGGTGGACGGTCCTCTCATCCGGACATCGAGCCGGCCCGAGGCGAAGAGCATCGCGTCGCGCATTGCCTCGAAGTCGAGCCTGCGCCGCGATTGCCGCCAGAGGAGGCGGTTCTCCGGGTCGATCTTCCGGCCCTCAGGGCGATCGCGGCTCGACTGGGCGTACGCCCGAGAAAGGACGATCGTCCGGTGCAAATTCTTGATCGACCATCCGCCGTCGATCAGCCGGGCGGCGAGGAAGTCGAGCAATTCGGGGTGAGTCGGCGGGGTGCTTCGCGTGCCGAAGTCGCTCGGCGTGGCGACCATCGGCTCGCCGAAGTGGTGCATCCAGACCCGG
>DAHZZC010000700.1 GCA_027435495.1 Planctomycetales bacterium | reverse complement strand
CGGTGCGATTCGAGGTCGGCAGGACAGAACGCCCCCCGCCAGAACCTCGACCTTCATCGGCCGCCTCTGCGCCCTCGCTACCCTTCTCATCCTGCCGGTTGAAGAGGAAGGCCATGCCGGGACCCGGCACGTTGAAGCGGCCGGTTCGTCGTTCGTAAATCAGGAGTTCTTCGGGCCTTCGCGATTTCTCAATCCAGGCGTCGATCCGCTGCTGCTCCAGGACGATCGGCCGGTCGGGGTCGATTTTGCGGCTGATCGCGGTCGGCTTGCCGTAGCAGAAGATCTGGGCGATGTCCACCTTCTTCCGCGCCGGTGCCTCAGGACCGCCGTCCTCGTTCGCCTCGGCTGGCCGAGCTTTCTCGCCGCCATCGGTGACCGTTCCAATGTCGGTCAGCGGAACCGGTTTATCGGTGAATACGATCATGTGCTCATCGCAATAGAGCCGGGAGTCGGTCATGATGGCGTCGACGGTTCCGAGGAAGTCCGCACGTGCGGCGGGATGGCCGGTCGGGTCCTGAGACTGGCCGGTGAACTCCATCGACTTGGTCCAGTTGATCGTGATCAGGTCCTTCTCGCCGACCGGTTTGCCGGCGCGGGTCCGGGGTTTTTGAGGGCGATCGGCCTTTTTGGCGGGGAGGCCCTCGCCGTTGGGGGCCGCTGGTTTTTTCTCGTCGGGGCTTTTGTCGCTCATCATGTCCCGGGAGGTCCACTCCTTGAGGAATCCAGGACCCTTCGCGTAGATCTTGTCGCGCTCCTGGTCCATCCAGATGGTCTCGCCGGAGATCAGCATGTCATCCGTCGAGACCCTGGCCCATGGGATCGGGCCAGGCTTCGGGGGAGCCTGGGGGTCGCGGTGGAAAACTCTCGCATCGAGTTTTCCCTTTCCCTTGTTGAGGAGGTAGACCGCTTCACCCTGAATGTCGTTCCCCTGGGGCTTGACCTGATCCTTCTTGGGATCGGGGGCCTTGTCCTGGTGGATGGCGACCTTCCCGCGCAGGAGGGCCTCGCGAATATCAGCCTCGCCTTCCTCCTGTGGCTTCGGCGGAGCCGACGCGGTCGGGATGGCCTGCGATCGCGACTTCGACTGGGGCCGTTTCTGGGAGGGATCAAGCGACTGCCCGCGCGGAATGGCAACCCTCGCCCAGACCCGATCGGCCACCGCGGTCATCATGAGTCCGGGCTTCTTTTCCTCTTCTTTCGCCGGTGCATCGTTCTTCGGAGGCGCGGCCTCGGCCACGGCCGCATCGCCGGCCGGCGCGGGCTCGGGGGCCTTCGCGGTTGAGGGGGCGGGATCGTACTCCTCGAACGGCGCGTCGAGTTCTTGCCGGGCTTCAAGATAGCGGTCGGGCGACTTGAAATGGACGTCGCGATAGGCGAGCAGGTGCTCGATCTGGAGGCTCGATCCGATCCCGCTGGTGGTTGCCTCGGTCTTCGCGACAGCGGCAGGCTCGTTCTTCTCCCTGGGCCTGGGCTTGAGGAAGACGCGGATCTCCCTGGCGGAGTCAAGCGAGGCCTTTTTCTTGAGGTCAACAAAGAACGGCCGGCTGCCGGTGAGGGTGATTCGCTTCTGGCGGAGGGTCTTGCCGGTGGGGTCGGTGATGTTGACGATGGTCAACTCGTCCTGCCAGACGGCGATGCGTTCGGCGGGCTGACCGACGTCGGGCCGGGCCTCCAGCCGCCCCGGCCCGAAGGCGCGGACATCCACAAGGTCGAGGCCATTGCCGCGATCGAAGAGCTTCGCCGAGATCGTCCGGACCTGTGTGAACGATTTCACCTTGCGCGGCCGCTTCACCGCAGTCGCGGCATCGTCGGACGCCCGATTCTCTGAATCGGATTCAGGCTCCTCGGTCTCGTAGTCGACCTTCTCCATCACGACCTCGTTCGACTTGACCCCGCGGAAGAAGGTCGAATCGGGCCGATGCGGCATCGATCGCTCGTAGATCATCTCCACGCATCGAATCCGAGTGGCCTGCTTGCGGAGCTGGAGCCAAACGGCATAGCCTGTGGCGTGCGCCTTCTGGAGGGTGAGGTTGCCAAACGCTCCCTCACTTTTCGCAGCTTCCTCCCCTTGCTCGGGCGGTGGCGTTGGATTCTGACCGTCTCCGGCCGCAAACGCACCAACCTGGCCCTCCCCAGAGTCAACCGGCTGCTTCGCGGCCTTCTCTTCACCTCGCTCGGGCGGGACGAGTGTCAGGCGGAGAACGTCGCAATCGAGCTCGTTGGGGTCGTCGTCCAGCTTGCCGTGGAGGGCGACAACCTCGCGATCGAACCGGACGAGCGTCGGAAGCGGTGGAGCGGGCGGCCCAACAGCGACCGGCGGAGCATCGGGCGGAAAATCGACCCGCATCGGACCCTTCGATCGGACGAGGAGCGGCACCGGGTCGGGTTTCTCGGGCTTTCCGTCGTTCGCTCCCGCGCTGGAATTCGAGGCCGCCGGCGCCTTCGCTTCGGGCCGCTTTTCGCTGCCAGCGAGTACCCCCGATTGGCCGGCGTCGCGCAGGACCACCTGCACGTTCTTCTTCAGGAGCACGTACTCAGCACCCGACATGCCCGCCGACGATCCATCCGTCCGGGCGAGATCGGGGTCGGCTGCCCGCAGAACCAGGTCGAGGCCATCACCGTCGGCCGTATGGTCAGGGTCCTCCATGTGGACGTGCGACTCGCTGGTGATCAGCCGCCTGGCTTCATCGTAATCGGCGTACGTCAGAGGTCCGATCCTGAGGTCGTCGGCCTGGGTTTCGGGTGTCCCATGATCGTCTCGAATCCAAACATTCCCCTCGAGTAACGCGTGCTCGACCTTGATTCCGCCGCTGCTCTGCTTGGTGTTAATCCCGGTCGGCTGGTTCAGGTCGAGCGTCGCACGGTCGCACGTGAGAGCCCGGAGCCCCTTGCTGCCACTCCCCTTGCCGATGATCACGAACGGCGACATGATCACTCGCTTACCGTCGTACTTGACCCCGTCCTGCTCCTGGACTTCCTCATAATCCTGCCAGTACATCCAGAACCCACGCTGGCTGTTGTAATAGGCGTAAGGCAATTCGTCTGTGGAAGTCCAGTGTTTGGGCCCAAACATCCGGATTGCGACCTTCCGCGCCTCGATGCGGGACTGCGTCGTCCGCGCCGCGAACATCAGCGTCCCTTCCGATTGCCCCGCCCGCAACTGCCCCAGCGCCATCTCGAAGGCGCGGACATACCCGAGATACCCCGCGTAAACCAGGGCCAGTGTCGTCCCGAGCTTTAGCAGCGTCTTGAGCACGGCCGGGGGTCTCTTTTGTTTCTGTAATTGGTAAGGGATTCTAGGTCATGGGTCGCCGCTGAGCGGGACCGGGTGTCTCAGCAACAGCTTTCACAGTCATCAGAATGGCAAAAGACGGATTCGCACCTAGGAACAACCCTGGAATTTAAGAATCAACTCGATCAGCTCGCGGACGGCGCCTTTCCCACCCGGGGCGCGGGTGATGAGATGGGCGGCCTGGCGGACCTCCTCAACAGCATCGTGGGGGCAGGCGGCCAGGCCGACGGCCTGAAGGACGGGAAGGTCGGGGAGGTCGTCACCGATGTAACAAACCTGTCGGGGCTCGAGGCCCAGCCGCGCGATCAGGTCGCGGAACGGGCCTATTTTGGAGTCGTGCCCCTGGAGAACGTGCGCGATTGAGAGCTCGGCTGCCCGCCGCTCGACCGCCGTCGCCCTACGCCCCGAGAGGATCGCCGATGCCTTCCCTGCGCGGTGCCAGAGCGCATAGCCAAGCCCGTCGCGGACATGGAACCGCTTCGTCTCCGAGCCGTCGGCAGCAATCGCAATCACGCCATCGGTGAGCACGCCGTCGACGTCGGCAACCAGCAGTTCGATCGGCGCGCACCGGTCGGCCAGTTCGCCAAGGGCCCGGACGTGGTCGCGATCGGACATCCGGTCAGTCCTCGAAATCCGCGGGGAGCAACCCGATCAGGTCCGTCACGTCGACAAGCCCGACCAGCCGCCCGACCCGATCGATCACGGGGAGCTCGCTGATTTTGTGCGCCTTCATCACCTCGACCGCGTCGGCGAGGGTCGAGCCGGCGCGGATCGCGTGCGGGTCACGGGTCATCACCGCGCCGATCGGCCCGTCGAGTTCAGCCTCACGGCGCCGCTCGAACAGCCGCGCCAGGTCGCTGTCGGTGAAGATACCCAGCAGGGTCCCGGCCTCATCGACGATCAGGACAGCCCCCGATCGCCGCCTTGGGCCAGCCAGCCGAACAAAGACCGATCGGACCGTCTCGTCAATCCGGGCGCGCCGAAGCTGGCGGTCCGACCGCATCACCTCGTCGACCCGCGTGAGCCGACGCCCCAGGCTTCCGCCCGGGTGATACAGCGCGAAGTCCTCGGCGGTGAAGTCGCGCATCCGGCTCACCAGCAGTGCCAGCGCGTCGCCGACGGCCATTAAAACCGTCGTGCTGGCCGACGGCGCCAGCCCCAGCGGGCAGGCCTCGGCAATCGGACCGAGCGCGATGCAGAGATCGGCCGCTCGTCCGAGCGAACTGCTCGCTCGCTCCGTGATGGCCACCAGCGTCGCGCCCACCCGACGCAACGGCAGAATCAGCCGGAGGACTTCCTCCGTCTCGCCGCTCTGCGAGAGCGCCAGCACAATGTCGTCGGACCGGATGCGGCCAAGGTCGCCGTGAACGGCCTCGGCCGGATGAAGTGGAAACGCACGCGTCCCAGTCGAGGCGAGCGTTGAGGCAATCTTCTGGCCGACCTGCCCCGTCTTTCCCATTCCCGTGACGATCACCAGGCCCGGTGATCGGTGGATGAGGTTGGCGGCCTGCGCGATCGCGTCGCCGACACGGTCACGCACTCGCTCGATCGCCTCAGCCTCGATCCGAAGCACCTCGCGCGCAAAGGCTACCCCATCGGCCTCGACGGTCGTGGCCGACGGCCATCCCGTGATCGTTGCCATCGTGGGCCTCCCTGCCCCGTTCGGTACCGTTCCCTCACCGGACATGCCCGCCGGCGCCCGCACCATAGCCAATCCCCGGAGAGGCGTCAACGCGGCTCGATTCGGCCCGACCGGCCCTCAACCCGCCGGCTCGATCACCTCACGCTTCCTCATCGGCTAATCGGGTCGCGGAGGTTAGAGAACCTGGGGAGACCGGCGGGGTCCCGGCCTCAAACTCCCTCGCCCGGTCCGACCGAAACGCCCGGCCGGCAACGACCTCGAAACGGCGGATCGCATCCCAGGTCAGCACGGCCGCGAGCCCGCTGTAAATCACCAGGCTCATGATGCTGAAGATCGCCATCCAGGCCGGGCCGTCGTCGACGTCCCAGAGCCGCCAAAACGGCGGCCACTGGGTCGAGTAAAACCGCCGGAAGAAGTGCGGGTCCATGATGAGCTTGCCGACCTCGTAGGGGGTGAAGCCCGGCCCGGCCAGGCTGGCGAACCC
>DAHZZC010000699.1 GCA_027435495.1 Planctomycetales bacterium | reverse complement strand
ACATTGGGGGGGGGGGTATTCGCTTAAGGCGCCCGTGGATTCAGCCCCGAAGCGGTCGCTTCACGATTTCGGCGACGTGCTGAACGACAACCTCCCGCTACGATGGGTCTTCCGATTCAAGAACCGGGTGACGCGGGAGTTTCGCGTCTTCGAGTCCATACGCTCCTCGACGTGCTGCACCGCCTTCGGACCGCTGCCCGAGCGAGTCAAAGCCGGTGAGATCCTTGAGATCCCCGTCGAGCTGAAGACGTCCGGCAAGGCGGGTCATTTGTGGGGCAATTTCGTCGTCCGGACCGATTCCCCCTCCATCCCTTTCATCATCATGGAGTTGCGAGCGAACCTTCTCGATCCCTTCGAGGTCCGCGGCAGTGGCTCGCCGGTTGAAGTCGTCCAGGGTCATCCGACGACCCGGCGGTATGAGGTGATCCTCAGAACCCCGTCATCCGGCCCGATCATCTGGCCGGCGGTCTCGGGGATGCAGGCCCGCTTCGAGGGGAAGTCTTCGCAACCATCGCGGCCCCTGGGAGGGATCGTGGAGTCGACAAGGATCCTGGCGATCTCCTTCGATGGGAATGGTGATGCGGGAAGCCGGTCGGATTCCATCCTCTTCACATGGCCAGATGGGGTACAGAAGCGCCACGCGATCGGCTGGGAGATCGTACCCCCAATCCGCTCGACTCCTCGGATGGTGCTGGTCGAGCGTAAGGCCGGCAAGGCGGCTTACACGGTGGTCCTGCGCTCCGAGGACCGTCCCTTTCGGGTCCTTGGAGTCGAAGGTCCCGGAGTGCGATCCTTCCAGGTCCTTTCGGGCGAGGACAGCCGGATCTCGTTGCAAATCTTGCTCGCTCCTTCGGGATTGAAGGAAGTTTCGCGGCTCGAGATCGCGACCGATCATCCGAGGGCCGCGAAGGTCCGGTTGGACGTGATCTCGCTCGGAGCCGGGCGCGAGACCCTGAAATGAGGACCGAGACCATGCGGCGGCGCGAATCCGGGGGATTCACCCTGATCGAGTTGCTGACGGCGATCGGGATCATCTCCATCCTCGTGGGGCTGATGCTGCCGGCCGTCCAGGGGGCGAGGGAGTCAGCCCGTCGGGCGAGCTGCCTGAACAACCTCAGGCAGATCGGCCTGGCAATCCAGTCCTACATCAGCTCGTTCGAGTGCTTTGCCACGACTAATACGACGGACACTCGCAATCAGAACTATTTCGGTAGCTGGTCGATCCACGTCAGGATGTTGCCCCAACTGGACCGGGCGGAACTCTACAACGCCGTGAACTTCACGACCGGCTGCGTGCCCTCGCTGACCTTCGGAATCCCGACTGGCTTCCCCCGTGGCCACGGGCTCGAGTACGGGCTGGCGGCCAACCAGACGGTATGGTCGAGCTCGATCGGCTTCCTCCTCTGCCCGAGCGATACGTCGCGCCTGGGGCCGACCGCCTGCTCGTACCGCGGGAACACCGGCGTCGGGAGCGACACGCATACCTTCATCGAGTACCCGGATAGCGGCAACGGGATCTTCCCCGAGGGCGAGTTCGTCGCGCCCAGGTCCGTCCCGGACGGGCTCTCCGCCACGGCCGCGCTCAGCGAGCGGCTGACGGGATCGAACATGTACGGGATGCCGGTGCCCGAGCGCGACTTCTTCGCCCGCTCCGGCTACCCCGGTCCCGCCGACGGGCTCGTCCGTTCCTGTGCGATCGCGGCCCACATCCATAACACGAGCTTCGTCTACGCCGGTCATTCATGGTTCTGGAGCGGGCGAGAGCGAACCCTGTACACCCACACCCAATCGCCCAACGGCCGCGTGCCCGACTGCATCGCACCCTCCGAGATCACGACGACGGGCATGGCGACGGCGCGCAGCCTCCACCTGGGCGGCGTCAACGTCGGGATGGCCGATGGCTCGGTCCGATTCATCCAGGAGACGATCGCGACGCCGACCTGGCGCGCCCTGGGGACTCGCAACGGGGGCGAAGTGCTGCCCGACGAGTAGGTTCGGTTCTTCTTAAACGCTGAGGAGGAAGGGACGATGCCGGTCAATCGATGGCTCGCGGGATCGGGTCTGGGCCTGCTGGCAGTCGGCCTCGTGTTGGCCACCCTGCCGAAGACGTACGGACCGCGTCTGGAAAGGGTGTCGCCATCAGAACTGGATGAGGTCCAGGGCCTGAGCCAGTGGAGGGTTATCTACGGGACGCAGAGCTGCAACCAGTACAACACCAACGCCGCCAACACCGTGGGCGGGATCCCAGGCCAGCCCCCGGGCAACATCATCCCCGTCGAGAGCTGCGTCCAGAACGGCCAGGGCCCTTGCCTGGAGTGTGACGGGACCGGCTCGGAGTTCATCGGGGCCACGCAACAAGGGCCCGGCAACGGCGCGGTGTTGACGGATCTGGCTTCGGTCTCTTGCGGCAACCTCTACTTCGGAAACTGCCAGCCCAATGGCGTCGGCGGCTTCACCTGTAACAACAACGGCCAACCGGACGCGCAGTGCGGGGACGTGACCGAGTTCTGGACCCAGAGGCCGGCGGGGCAGTGATAGGGCGACGATGGATAACATGACGCGACGCGCGGCGTGGATCGATCCCGGGAAGGGCCGCGGTTTCTCCGTGCGTCGGACCTCGCGAACGCAGATCGCGAAACGGCCGTTCCCTCCCCTGTCGATTCCGCTCGCCTGACTAGGCCCAAAACAAGCGTGATAAAAAAAAGAGCCTATGTACAATTTGTATGATCACCTCTTTGATGTCCAGACGTACCTTCGACAGCTCGGAGGAC
>DAHZZC010000698.1 GCA_027435495.1 Planctomycetales bacterium | reverse complement strand
ATCGACGAGGACGACGTGAAGATCGGCCACGAGGCGAGCGTCTCGAAGATCGGCGAGGAGCAGCTCTTCTACCTGATGAGCCGCGGACTCTCGGAGGCTGAGGCGTCGACGCTGATCGTCAGCGGATTCATCGAGCCGCTGGTGAAGGAGCTGCCGATGGAGTACGCCGTCGAGATGAACAAGCTGATCCAGCTCCAGATGGAAGGCTCGGTGGGATGAGGCAGAGTGGATACGTCGGACGCCCTCTACGAGGCCATCCGCCGGGATGCCGAGGATGTCGGAGCCATCGCCCGACGGGTCGGCTGGAAGCCACGGAGCATCGCGAAGGTCAAGCACCACCTGTTCCTCCGGGAACACTGGCTTGATCAATATGAGTCGCTGGGAGTACCCGCCGTCCGGGCGCGGTTCGATAGCGATGAGGCGATCGCCCGGGCCTGGCTCCGGCTTAAGGACGGTGGATTCACGGCGACCGACTTGCAACTGCTCCGCCATGAGGCCGCGGAGGCCTGGTACATGCGGAAGCACGGCCCGAGCTATCGGCGGGCCCACGCGGCCGCCCAGCGGAGGTATCCCGCACCCGCTTCCCTTTGGAGTTGAGCCATGCGGTTCACCAAAGTCGGCGACCTCGAGATCGTGACCCGGATCACCGGACCGACGCACCACCTGCTGGGTATGGCTTTCACGGCCGCCCCGGCCCACGATGCTCCGATCCTGGAACGAGTCTCCCTCGCCCGTCCGCAGGCCGAGGTCGAGCCGTTCGATCCCGAGAGGGACCTGTGTCGAGAAGTCCTGGCGGGCATCCGAGAGGCCAACGATCGATTGGGTACCCATCTCGGGGTGGCCAGGATTCGATATTGTGCCGACGACTCCCCCCTCCCCGGGGTGTATCATCGGCTCGCCCAGGCCCTGGTCGAACATGTGACCGCCGAGCCGGGATGGGAAACCTCGCTCGGACCGGGCCTCGCGCAGGCGGACGGCCTGCATCAACCTCTAACCTCCGAGCGCGTGTAGACGAGAACGACCGCCAATGACGACACTGGCATCTGAGATCCCCACCACCGGCGGCTTCACCGAGGACGCCTTCGACCGCTTTTTGAAGGGGCGCGACGAGCCCGGGTGGCTCGTCGATCGGCGTCGCGAGGCGTTCGAACGCTTCCGCGGCTTCCCCTGGCCGAACGCCCGCGACGAGGAATGGCGGCGGACCGATATCCGGGGGCTCAAGCTCGACGCCTTCGCCCCTCCGGTCGCCGCGGATCAACCCGATGCGACGGCCGTCGCCGCGTTCGATGACCTCTGGAACACCCTCGGCGAGCATTACGCCACCGGCCTCCTCCACGTCGACGGCACCCCCGCCCGCGAGGCCGACACCTCGAAACTCGGAGGCGTTGTCCTCGTCGACCTCGCCCGCGCCGCCAGGGATCACCCCGAAATCCTCGACCGATACCTGCTCACCCAGGCCGTCACCGCCAGCGACGACCTCTTCGCCGCCCTCCATGCCGCGTTCTGGGCCGGCGGAACCCTGCTCTACGTTCCGAAGGGCGTCCGACTCGATGCGCCCCTCTTCAACCTCGTCGGACTCACCCGGCCCAACGGCGTGGATATGAACCACACGCTGGTCGTCCTCGAAGACGGCGCCGAGGCCACCCTTGTCCGCGAGACCGCCTCGCGACGCCCCGACGACACCAGCCCCGCCCTCCACGCCGGGGCACTCGAGGTCTTCCTCGGCCAGGGCGCGAAGCTCCGACTGGTAAACATCCAGAACTGGGACGAATCCACCTGGCACTTCAGCCGAGAGCGAGCCATCATCGGCCGGGATGCCGCGATTCAGTGGACCGTCGGCGGCCTGGGCTCTCGGCTCGCCAAGGTCAATCAGGAAGTCGTCCTGGCCGGGACCGGCGCCGACGCACAGGTCAACGGCGTGATGTTCACCAGCGGGAAACAGCACCTCGCCTATTTCACCCGCCAGGACCACGTCGCGCCGCACACCACCAGCGACCTCCTTTACAAGGGCGGCCTGCAGGGCCGGTCGCGTGTCGTCTGGAAAGGAATGATCCGCGTCGAGAAGGACGCCCAGCGCACCGACGCCTACCAGAAGAACGATAACCTCGTCCTCTCCGAATCCGCCCGCGCCGACTCCATCCCCGGCCTGGAGATCGAGGCCAACGACGTTCGATGCACCCACGGCGCCACCGCCGGACGCGTCGACGACGACATGATCTTTTACGCCGCGGCCCGCGGCATCCCCCGAGAGACCGCCGTCCGCCTGATCGTCGAGGGCTTCTTCGCCGACGTCTACGACCGGATCACTCTCGATCCCGTCCGCGAAACCCTTCGTGAGGCCGTCGCCCGCAAGCTCACCTGATCTTTTCCCGATCCCCGATCCCCGGTCAGGATCAGGGCGGCCGTTCATCGGGTCAATGACGATCACATGAGCGCCAAAAATCAATGACCACCGAAGCGAGAGGAAAAAAATGGCTGAAACCCAATATGCTCACCCCGAAGTGCTCGTCTCGGCCGACTGGGTCGAGGCCCACCTGAACGACCCGAAGGTCCGAATCGTCGAGAGCGACGAGGATATCCTGCTGTACGACCTGGGACACGTCCCGGGCGCCGTCCGGATCGACTGGCAGGGAGACCTCCAGGACCAGTTGCGCCGCGATTACATCGACGCGGAGAAGTTCGAGGCGCTCTGTTCGCGGTCGGGGATCGCCAACGAAACGACAGTCGTCTTCTACGGCGACAAGCTGAACTGGTGGGCGTGCTACGCCTTCTGGGCGTTCAAGCTCTTCGGTCACAAGGACTGCCGGATCCTCAACGGCAGCCGCAAGCTCTGGATGGACCAGAAGCGGCCGACCTCGACCGAGATCCCCAGCTACCCACCGACAAACTACAAGGTCCAGGGCGGCAACGAGGACCAGATCCGGATCTTCCGCGACGCCGTCGAGGCCCACGCGAAGGCCGGCCTGCCCCTGCTCGACGTCCGGAGCCCGAAGGAGTTCACCGGCGAGACCCTCCACATGGAGGACTACCCGCAGGAAGGCGCCCTCCGCGGCGGTCATATCCCCGGCGCGAAGAATGTCCCCTGGAGCCGGGCGGTCAACGAGGATGGCACGTTCAAGTCGCCCGACGAACTCCGCGCCATCTTCGAGCAGGAATGCGGGTTGAAGCCCAGCGATTCGGTCGTCGCCTACTGCCGGATCGGCGAGCGGTCGAGCCTCACCTGGTTCGTCCTCACCTACCTCCTCGGCTATCCCAACGTCAAGAACTACGACGGCTCCTGGACCGAATGGGGCAACCTCGTCCGCGCCCCGATCGCCAGAGGGGCCTGATCGGATGCCGTTTTCGGTTTTCGGGCTCTACGCTCGCCAACCCGTCCTACCGTGGTTGGGATCGGCGCCAGGGGCTCTCCGACGGAAATCGGAAAACGGAATACTCAAGACCAATAATCCCGAGTACCGCGACCAAATGCCCAAGCTGGACGACATCATCGCCGAAATGGCCGATTGCGATCGACAGGAGCGGATCGATCTGCTGCTGGACTACGCACGCGCGCTCCCGCCGCTCCCGGAGCGGCTGGAGGCGCACAAGGACGCCTCACATCGCGTCGAGGAATGCCAATCGCCGGTCTACCTGTTCGTCGAATTGAAGGGCGACCAGGTGGAACTGTTCGCCGACGCCCCAATCGAAGCCCCCACCGTCCGCGGCTTCGTCTCCATGCTCCTCAAGGGCCTCGAAGACGCCTCGGTCGAGGACGTCCTGAGCGTCCCGAATGACCTCGTCACCCAGTGCGGGCTCTCCGAGACACTCGGCATGCTCCGCGTCCGTGGCCTCGGCGGCGTCCTCCGCCGGATCAAGTCCGAGGTCACCCGCGCGGCAATCGAGCGGGCGAGTTAGTTATTGGTAATTGGTAATAACCTGAAAAGACAAAAATTGCCTCTACCGGAGACGCGGTTTCGCTGTTTCAGCAATAGGCTAATAACCAATTACCAATTACCAATAACAAATGAGCGACCAACAATGACAAAAGACAGATTCACCAGGGTGGCGAGCCGGGCGGAGTTACCGCCGGGCGGGAAGAAGTTGGTCGAGGTGGAGGGGCGAGCGATCGCGGTGTTCCACTGCGATGGCGGTTTCCACGCGATCGATGACATCTGCACCCACGACGGCGGCCCGCTGGCCGAGGGAGACCTGATCGGTTGCGAGATCCGGTGCCCAAGGCACGGCGCCCGGTTCGACGTCCGGACCGGCCAGGCGCTCTCGATGCCCGCTTTTGAGCCGGTCGCGACCCACGCCGTTGAGGTCCGAGGCGACGAGATCTACGTGTCCATCGATGACTGAACGACTCGATCAAATCGGAGGCGAGGACCCCGCGATGCTCGACCAGGATACCCTTTTGAACGCCTTGCGGACCGTCAACGATCCTGAGCTGAACGTCAACGTGATCGACCTGGGACTGGTCTACTCGGTCCAGGCGCGCGACGACCAGGTCGACGTCGACATGACGCTGACCACTCCCGCCTGCCCCGCCGGCCCCGAGATTCTGCGGAACGCCGTGGCGGCCCTTGAGGCCGTTCCTGGAGTCGCCAAGGCCAACGTCCGCCTCGTCATGTCGCCTCCGTGGTCCCCCGACCGCATGAGCGAGGCCGCCCGCGACGAACTCGGCTACTTTTGACCCCACGGCAACCCACCGATCCCGGGCGAACCCCGCAGAGTTCACGTCCGCCCGGGACTCCGAATCGCGCTCCAATCCCCTTCCCGCCCACGCACGTTCCCGCTCCTCGGCATCGGTGTTGACGCCTCGCCTCATACAATGCACTTTTTTCACCGTTGCTGTTGTTTTAAAGCACCATTACTCACTTCCAAGGCCAGCAGGCGATTCATTTGCCTGAATCAGTTGTCACACAAAGGCTTACGATCGATCGCCTGGGTCAGTCATCGGGCGGAGTCCGAGCACCCTCCTGAAATGCGCTGTCGTCACATCTTTCCCAGATTCAAAGGTTTACGTGGAATGGTGCCGAGCCGGGCATACGGCCCCTGGGAGATTGGGACCGGTGAGGGGTGGACGCAAAAATGCGCGGCGGCTGAGTAGCCTTGGCGTGAGCTTTCAGCTAAAGTAGACCCTCATTGGTGAGGATTTACGGACAACCATAAGCCTGAGCCCACCTCCGACCTTTCCTGCTGAGGCAGGGCGATCCTGAGACCGAGGCGCCGCAAGCCGCGAGGTCGCGGCGTGATTGTCTTCACGGGCGTGGGGAACCCCGCCGCGAGGGGACGCGATCGAAGCGGACCAGGCGGGGATTCTGATGAGGAAACGCTCATCCCCCGGATCCAGGGTTGTGTGCGGTCGGTGGGTTGGTCAGGTCCGTGGCGAGGTCGAGTTCCGTAGGAGCTTGGGGGGTCCCGGTCTGCGGGATCGAGCACTGTGGCTCGCAAGAAGACGCCGAAGGTCCGTGTCACGGTTAAAGCCTCGTTGTCGAGACGCCTGCGCGAGATCCGCCAGGAGCTGTTCGGAGAACACGGCGGGCCGGAACTGGCTCGTCGGTTAGGGCTCCCTGCGCGAACCTGGTATAACTACGAGACAGGGGTAACCGTCCCCGCGGAGGTTCTGCTCGCGTTCATCGAGCAGACTGGGGCCAGCCCAACCTGGCTGCTGAATGGGGAAGGGGGAAAGTATCGGGCCTTGCACGAGGACCGACTGCTCTCCGAGTTGTCGCCGGTGGAGCTGATCCGCCGAGGGCTGGAGCAACTCGAACGGGCGAGCGGCGAGGCCGTGGTGGTCGCGCCCGAGAACCTACCGGGCGAGGAAGCCTCGGAATTCGTCGCGATCGGACTGTATCCGTCCGATGCGTTCGTGGGCCGAAGCCTTGACCCTGCGCGGCTTGAGGGGCACGTCCTGGCCTATCGCCACTGGCTGCCCCACCCCTCGCAAACCATCGCACTGCGGCTGAACGACGACGCGATGGTCCCGATTCTGCCGCCCGGCTCGATCGTGGCGATCGACCGTTCCGTGATCGACCCCATGCGGCTGCACGGGCAAATCGTGGCGGCCTGTCCCGACGGCCGACCGATGATCCGATGGCTCGATGTTCACGGCCGTCACATTATTCTTCGGCCTAACCATAACGTCGGTCGCGACCATCCGCTGATCCCGATCGAGCTCGACGAACAGACACCCGTGATTCTGGGCCAGGTGGTCTGGTCGTGGAGCCGGTTCGACCAGGGCTAACCGAGAACCGATCGCTTCCTTCCCGGACCTCAGGACTCGGGCTCCCACGCCGTCGGTCTGGGGAGGTTCCACCCGATCAGGTTCAGGCCCGTCCCGGCACCAAGCGGAACGACGGCCTGGGCCATCGGTGCTGGCCCGATCCGCCCGGATCGACGCTCGCCGAGAGCGCGGTCCATCATCTCCCGAACCAGGCCCCGCCGGCCGATCGGTGTCAGATCGGCAAGCGAAATCAACACCTCGCGAAGCGGCGACGCATCCGCTCCGGAGAACCCCGCACCGCGGAGCAGCAGGTCGAACGAGCGGGCGAAGCGCCCCGCCCGCAAGGCCATCGCCAGTAGCGGGCCATCGGCCAGCAGGCTCTCGTTGGCCACAACCCGAGGAACACGCCCAGGGAGCCCGGCCGAACCCAGCCGATCCAGCAGACCCTCCACATCCGCCGCCGAGAGCTCCGTCACCCCGCGCCAGGCCGACGCCCCCTCCGCCGCGTTCGGGCAGACAACCAGGTATTCCGCGCCGCCCGTCGGCTGACTCCGCACCTGCGCAAAAAGCATGAGTTCGCTTATGCTTGCTATTGACCCGCCAAACATCGAGACCCGAAGGTCGATCCTCTCCCTCGCCATGGCCCGTCTCCCCTCTTCGCGCACGGCACCCAGTGGTCCTGCACCACACTGCGATCCGATACGACGCGATGCGAGGTCCCCGATCGGCGCAGAGCGAACCCTCTCGCCACAAACGGCCACGCCGCCCGTCACGCACGCAAGATCCCGGCCCTTTGGTTTCGCCAGACCGGAGGCCCAACGTCTCCGTCGGGCGACTTCGAGGGCTCGCCTGGGGATCGCATATCCCCACCCCGCGAATGGAGGACAACGCGGGGGCCAGGAAGCCGGCCGGAATGGCATTCGTCCGACCGAATGGTTTTCGTCGCTGATCACAGTGCCCGGACGAGACAGGAGAGCAGGACACCGGGGCGAAGTGGCCCGATCGGCCGTCAGGGGCCTCACAGGCGACCGATGAAGAATATCGTAGAAAGACGCGTCCGGTCAAGCGAATTCGCAGCGTCGACCGTGGTTTCCCCTTTTCAGACAGGGCCTTTGGGCGCTACGATGGTGGCGCGCGTCGATGCGATCTTCCTTTGATTTTCCGTTGTGATGAATCGAACATGAGATTCTGGCCATCAATCCGGCCTTACACAGCGGCCGCGCTGGCGGTGGCCTTCACCGGCGCGATTGAGTTCGTGCTGGAGCGGACGGTGGGGCCGGGTCCGCCGCTCTTGCTTTACTTGCCGGCGGTGACGTTTGCCTCCTGGTTGGGTGGGCTTTGGCCGGGTTTACTGGCGACGGGGTTGGCGGCGGGGGCGTGCTTGTTGACGCATCACTTGCCGGACCCGTCGTTTTCGCTCTCCAACCCGCACGACCGGGCACGGTTGGCGGTCTTTCTGGCCGAGGGGGTGCTGCTGAGCGGGACGATGGCGATGCTACACGCAGCGCGCCGTCGGGCCGAGGCCAGTGAGTGACAGGTTCGGGAGTTTCAGGAAGAGCTCTCGCGGAGCGAGGCTCGGCTTCGCGCGATCCTCGACAATTCTCCCTCGGCGATCTTTTTGAAGGATCTCGACGGCCGATACCTGCTGGCAAACCGTCGGATCGGGGTCTTCGCCGGTCCGAACACTCCGCCCGGCCCGGTGGAGGGACGGCTCGACGTCGAACTGTTCCCGCCCGAACAGGCCAGGCGGTTCCGCCAGAGCGACTGGGCCGCCGCCCGAAGCGGCAAGGCCATCGAGATCGAGGATCACATCGAGGAGAAGGACGGGACGCATACTTACCTGACCGTGAAATTTCCGCTGAAGGACGACGATGGTACGGTCTACGCCGTGGGCGGGATCGCCACCGACATCACCGAGCGGACCCGGGCCGAGCAGGCCCTCCGGGCCAGCGAACGACGGTTCCGCACCCTCTGCCAGCACGCACCGATCGGCATCTTCCTCACCGATGCCGAGGGCAACATGACCTACGCCAACCCTCGCTGCGAGATGATCTACGGATTCTCGGAGCCCGATGCGCTGGGCGAGGGGTGGTTCCGCTACGTCCACCCCGACGATCAGCCGGCCGTGATCGAGCAGTGGCGGAGGCTGGCAAAGGCCGGGGCGAACTTCGCGATGGAGTACCGCGCGATGACGCCCGACGGGGCCATCCGGTGGGTGAATGACCAGACCGTCCCACTGCTCTCCGACGAAGGAGAAAAGGTCGGGCACGTCGGGACGGTCGAGGACGTGACCGAGCGAAGGCAGGCCGAGATCGAGCTCAGGCGAGAACGCGACTTCGCCAAGGGACTGATCGCCACCGCGCGGGCGATCGTGCTGGTCATCGACGGCAGTGGCCGGGTGGTCCTGGTCAATCCCTTCGTCGAGCATGTCACGGGACGGCCTGCCGACGACCTGAAGGGTCGCGACTGGTTTGCCGCGGCCGTCCCGCAGGACCAACGCGACCGGGCCCGAGACGCGACGATGCGGGCGCTCTCGGGCGAGACGGGCGAGCCGATCATCTACCCGGTCTCCGGACCCAACGGCCGATTCCACCGCCTGGAGTGGGCCAATCGCGCCGTCCTTGGACCAGGCGGCGAGACCTGCGTTCTGGCGATCGGCCACGACATCACCGCGCTTGAGGAAGCGCAGCAGCGCGCCCTGCACGCCGAACGCCTGGCGGCGATCGGCGAGATGGTCGCCGGGATCAGCCACGAGAGCCGGAACGCCCTGCATCGCTGCCAGGTCTGCCTGGAAATGCTCGCCATCGAGGTCGAGGACCTGCCACCGGCCCTCCAGCTCATCGACCGAATCCAGGCCGCCCAGGACACGCTCTACCACGTCTTCGAGGACGTTCGGACCTACGCCGCACCCATCATCCTGGAGCGGCGTGCCTGCGACCTCACCGAGGTCTGGAGGACCGTCTGGGCCCAGATCACCGCCGGACGAACCAGCCGGGTCGCCGAGCTGATCGAGGACCTCGACGGCGCCGTCCCCCGCTGCTCGGGCGATCCATTCCGGCTCGGCCAGGTCTTCCGCAACATCCTGGATAACGCCCTCGATGCCGCGCCCGAGCCGGCGCGGGTCGAGATCGCGTGCGAGCCGGCATCCCTCGATGGCGAGCCGGCCATTCGCGTCGCCGTCCGCGACAACGGGCCAGGGCTCGGGCCCGAACAACGACGGCGAATCTTCGAGCCGTTCTTCACGACCAAGGCCCGAGGGACCGGGCTCGGTATGGCGATCACACGTCGGATCGTCGAGGCCCACGGCGGTCGAATTACTGTCGGCGAGGGCGCCCGACCAGGCGCCGAGATCATCGTCACTCTCCCAAGAGACCTGATATGAACAATTCTTTGAGAATTGCTGTTGCTGATGACGAACAGGATGTCCGCGACTACTACCAGCGCGTGCTTCCGCGGCTGGGCCACCAGCTTGTCGGAGTCGCCTCCAACGGCAAGGAGCTGATCGACCTCTGTCGGGCTCTCCATCCCGATCTGATCATTGCCGACATCAAAATGCCGGAGATGGACGGCATTGAGGCCGCCGAGGAGATCTCTCGCGAGGGACCGATCCCGACCATCCTGGTCTCGGCGTATCACCGCCCGCAACTTTTCGAGCGGGCCCGCGGCGACCACGTGCTGGCTTACCTCGTCAAGCCGACCAAGCAGGCAGACCTCGAGGCCGCGATCGCGATCGCCATGCAACGGTTCGAGCAGTTCCAGGCCCTTCGGAAAGAATCGGCCGACCGAGGCCTGGCGCTGGAGGAGCGGAAGGTGATCGAGCGGGCCAAGGGCCTGATGATGAAACGGCACGGCCTCGACGAGGAGGAAGCCTACCTCCGACTCCGCCGGACCGCTCGCGACCGCAACGCCAAGCTCGCCGAGATCGCCCGCCAGGTCATCGCCGGTCATCCCCCCGAAGGCCCGGCCGGAGCCGATGCCCTAGCCCCAACCGCCGCGCCAGCGCCGGAGACGCCCACCCCCTGACCACCTGCAAAAATGCGTCCCAGGCCCTTCCCGATCTCGGTTCTTCCTTTCCTGGTGGAGCAAACATCAGGAAAACCACATGCTCTCAAATCCGCTAACATCGATCGGGAAGGGTTTTTTGCCGAAGCTTGATTTCTCCACTCGGCCCGTTTTTGGAGTGGGCAGGTCATTGACCCGCACCACCGGCAATCGTTAGATTTGCCTTGCGCAGCGATTTCCCGGGGGAAGAGCTCCCCGAACCTGGACCCCGAGGGTACGGAGACCCAGCCATGCTGGTCGTCACTCGCCGCCCGAGCGAGCGGATCGTGTTTCCCTCGCTGGGCATCACCGTTCACCTGTTGAAATGGGCCAAAGGAGCCGCCCGCCTCGGGATTGAGGCGCCTCCCGAGATCCCAATCCTCCGCAACGAACTGCTTCCGACGCTTGATGCGCCGGTCCGCCGATCGAGCCATGACCTGGCCAACACGCTGAGCAAGGCCACGCTCGCGGTTCAACTGGCGCAAAAACAGGTGGAGACCGGCCGCTCCGAAGCCGCCATCGCCACCGTGAACATCGCCATGGAGTCGCTCGAATCTCTCGTAACGACACACCGATCTCCCGCGCCCCCGAGACCCCCAGCGCCTCGCCGGTGTCATGCTCTGATCGTCGAGGACGACGTGAATCAGCGAGAACTGCTCGCCGGACTCCTGGGCATGAACGGATGCGAGTGCGACCAGGTCGGAGACGGTGAGGACGCGCTCGCTTACCTCGACTCGGGAAGGCGCCCCGATGTCATCCTGCTCGACATGGCCCTGCCGCGATGCGACGGGCCGGCCACTCTTCGTCGCATCCGTGCGGACGAACGATTCGCGCGCGTGAAGGTCTTCTCCGTCAGTAGCACACCCCCTCACGAACTGGGTATCGCCGACGGCCCCACGGGATTCGACGCCTGGTTTGCCAAACCACTGAATCCTCAACGGCTCTGGGAGGTGATGCAGGAGAGCGTTTGCGGCCCGAACTCGTCCAACTGAGCGAGCCCTGACCGACTCTCCTGCCGATGTCGGCTCCTTTGGTCGCGCACATCGTTTGAAATTGCGGCGGCTCACCGGATTGTGAGCCGTCTCAGGGAGACTGCCCTGATGACCCAGGGACGGGCTGACAGGGGGCGGTGGTGTCCACACGGACGGACCCTAGGGAACGGGGTCCCCGCCGCTACTCTTTGGCCTCGCCGGATCGACCTTCCTGGTCGGTGCGTCGTTTGTGATCGGCGAAGGCCGCTTTCCACGTGCAGCCGATTCCTCCGATC